>JBEDUS010000144.1:0-11539 GCA_040414975.1 Candidatus Udaeobacter sp. | reverse complement strand
AATATCGGCATCTATTCCGAACCGTCATGCGAGCATCTTGTTCATGTCGGCATACTTCACTGCATCGTCAGCGAAGGTAAACGTACCTTTCGCCTGCATTTCCTGTGCAGCGCGGAGGAATGCGCCCAAAGCCGCACGTGACAAGGCACTGCCGACGCTGACACGCTTCACGCCAATCTGTGAGAGTTCTGCGAGACTCAGCTGCACACCTTGTAACCCCATGACCACGTTTACTGGGCGATCCACGGAACCAACCACTGTCATAATATCCTCTTTAGTTTTGAGTCCCGGCGCAAAGAGGACATCAGCGCCAGCCTCCTGAAATGCCTGAAGGCGGGCAATCGTGTCTTGAAGATCAGGACGCCCGATCACATAATTTTCGGCGCGCGCCGTCAATGCAAATGGAAACGCTAACGAATGCGCCACCTCTACCGCGGCACGGACACGCTCAGCCGCAAATGCAGGTTCGTAGGGCGCTTGTCGGCGGCGCGCAGCGATATCTTCGATTGAGCAGCCCGCAAGTCCAGCGCTCGCAGCGAGTCGAACGGTCTCAGCCACGTAGGCCGGATCATCTCCGTAGCCATTCTCAAGGTCCGCGCTGACCGGCAGGTCGGTTGCGTCAGCGATGTCAGCTGCGTGCGCAAGCATCGTTTCGCGGTCGACAGCGCCATCAGGCTTTCCGATTGAGAATGCAAATCCAGCACTCGTCGTTGCCAACGCCTCGAATCCAAGTGATTGCAACAAGCGCGCCGTGCCGACGTCCCACGGATTCGGAATGATGAAGGCCTGATCGCGTTCATGCAACGCACGAAAGGCCCGTCCCTTCTCTGCTTGGCTAGCCATATGGCAAGAGTTTCAGCGGACCTGGACCGTAATGGGCAGCAGATGATTGATCATATAAGTGCCACGGTCGCGGTCGCGGTTTATTGGCTGCGTCCTCCCTTGCGAATCGGTCGCCCGCGCGATCAAAGCTGCTTGTCCCGGCTTCGACGGGGTCCGCCAGTCAAATTCCCAAAGCCGCCACGCATTCGGTTTGAATACGCCAACCAGACTTGCTTCGCTCCACGTTGCTCCGCCATCTGTGCTGAGTTCGACTTTTGTGATTTTTCCATCGCTTGTCCAGGCAGCACCGTGAACGCGAACATTAGAATTTGCGGAAAGCGTCTCGCCTTGAGCCGGCTTCGCGATTTCCGCTTTGATTTGCATCTCGGCGACAGGAGTAAGTTCGCCGATGTCCCCTCGCCTCCTCCAGTATGCATAATCGAGGGTCTGATAATAGCCGGTGAATTGCTGGTCCGTGACAATGATTCGCTGCAACCATTTGACGGAGGCCATTGCGTACCAGCCGGGCACAATCGCGCGCACCGGAAATCCGTGTTCTGGCAGGAGGTCCTTGCCATTCATCTTGTAGGCGAGAAAGACGTCTGCCCGTGCTTTGCTCACCGGGATACTGCGCGCAAACGTCAACTCACCTGGAGGACTCTTGGGGTCATCGAGCATTCCGCAGTCCGCACCTTCGAGAACAACCTCGCGTGCACTTGAGCTAACAACACCGCGATCAAGCAAGACCGATAATGGTACGCCGGTCCAGTCAGCGGTGCCAACTGCACCCAGTCCCCATTGAACTCCTTTTACCTTCGGTTCGAGAAAATCCCGATTGTTCCCGGCGCACTCCAGTGTCACCGGGGTTGTGCGCGATTCTAATTGGACCAGCTCCTCATAATTAATCGCGAATGGTTTTTCAACTTCGCCCTCCACATGTAGCCACCACGCATCTCTGTTGATCTCCGGGATCGGAAAGTGCGTTCGGACATAGAACGATTCCGTCGGCGTGACGAAGTTTTCCATCGTTTCAAATGGCATCTCCAGGTTAAGCGGTGCCTGGCTTCGAATGATCCTGCCGTCGGGCAATTTGGCGCTGCCTTTTTCCATACCGTCTTAACCTTGCACCACAACGCTAGTCACGCCGTTGAGGTTGCATCGGGATGTAGATCTCGTGCGCGGCGGCGAATTCGATCGCTTTGGAGTAGCCAGCATCGACATGACGAAGAACACCCGTACCTGGATCGCTGGTGAGTACGCGCTCCAGACGGGATTTGGAATTTTCGGTGCCATCGGCAACGACAACCATGCCTGCGTGCTGTGAGAAACCGATACCAACGCCCCCGCCATTGTGGATGGAAACCCAGGATGCGCCTGAGGCAGTGTTAATGAGCGCATTAAGCAGCGGCCAATCTGCGATGGCGTCGCTGCCGTCGAGCATGCCTTCAGTTTCGCGATTGGGTGATGCGACCGAGCCTGCGTCGAGATGATCGCGCCCAATCACAATTGGTGCTTTGATTTCTCCGCGCTTCACCAGCTCGTTCATCGCGACACCGAACTCGGCGCGGTCGCCGTATCCGAGCCAGCAGATCCGAGCCGGCAATCCTTGAAACTGTATTCGCTCCCGCGCGAGCTTCATCCAACGAGCGAGCGTTTGGTTTTTCGGAAATAATTCGAGCGCGAGTTTGTCAGTCCGGGCAATATCGTCGGCGTCACCGCTCAATGCGACCCAGCGAAATGGCCCGCATCCTTCGCAAAACAGCGGGCGAATGTACTCTGGAACAAACCCAGGGATGTCGAACGCATTTTTGACTCCGGCTTTCTTCGCCTGCGCACGAATATTGTTTCCGTAGTCGAACGTCACTGCGCCTTTCTTTTCCAGGGTGAGCATGGCTTCGACATGAACAGCCATCGACTGCATCGCGCGCTCGATGTATTCGTCTGGATTTTTCTTGCGCAACGCGAGCGCGTTTTCGAGCGACATCCCGTTAGGCACATAACCGTTCAATGCGTCGTGCGCGCTGGTTTGATCGGTGAGAATGTCGGGAACAACTCCGCGTTTTACAATTTCAGGCAAGACATCGGCGCAATTGCCTACCAGTCCCACCGACAGGGACTGTCGATCTTTGCGTGCCTGCTCAATCAACTTGACCGCCTCATCGAGCGAGTGCGCGATCCTATTGCAGTATCCGTTTTTCAACCTTTTCTCGATGCGGACGGGATCAATTTCCACCCCAAGAAACACCGCACCATTCATGGTTGCGGCAAGCGGTTGCGCGCCACCCATCCCGCCGAGCCCGCCGGTTAGCACGAATTTTCCATCAAGTGAACCACCGAAATGTTTGCGTCCGGCAGCAGCAAAAGTTTCGAACGTGCCCTGCACGATGCCTTGGCTGCCGATGTAAATCCAGGAACCTGCGGTCATTTGACCGTACATCGTTAGGCCAAGTCGCTCGAGACGATTGAACTCCGCGTAATTGTTCCATTGACCGACCAGGTTCGAATTGGCGATGAGAACACGCGGCGCTTCGTCGTGCGTCTTGAACTTGCCGACGGGTTTCCCGGACTGAACCAGAAGCGTTTCGTTGTTTTCGAGCTCACGCAGGGACCGAACAATTGCATCGAAAGCTTCCCAGCTCCTTGCTGCGCGCCCCGTTCCCCCATAAACAACGAGCCGATCAGGATCCTCCGCCACGCTGGGATCGAGGTTATTCATCAGCATCCGCATCGCGGCCTCCTGATGCCATCCCTTGCAACTTCGCTCGCTTCCGCGCGGTGCGTGACTGATTCGTTTCCCGCTCACGTTACAAAGATGCAAATTTCGCTTGCCTCAGCAAACAGCGTTTGAGATCGCGGCCACGTTTTGGGCGTGTGCCAGGAGCTCTGGCGTTTTGGTAACGGTAAACGCGTGCAACATAAGCAGCTTTTGCCAATACAACTCTGAGTCATTATCGAAAGCGGCGGAACACCGCGGGATTCCAAGATGCAAGCGCCTAACCTCCTTCGTCATCAAAATCACCGCGGCGAATGGCTTTCGCAACACGTGCGATATCACTCGCAAGTGGCCGGTCCTGCGTTAGTGGCGGTGCGAATTTGCGAACCGTGGCAAACGCGTTTTCGACTCCCGTGCCGCTTTTCAACGGGCGACGATGTTCCAGGCCTTCAGCCGCCACAAGTAACTCAATGGCCACCAGGTTTTCGGTGAGATCAACAATCGATCGTAGTTTCAAAGCGCTCGTCATCCCCATGGAAACGTGATCCTCTTTCCCACCGGAAGTTGTGATGTTGTCAACGCTCGCCGGATGCGCGAGCACCCGCGCTTCATTAACCAGGGATGCAGCCGCGACGTGCGCGGTCATGAAACCGGATTCAAGGCCCGGTTGCCGGGCGAGAAATGCGGGAAGGCCTTCGCTCTTGTCTGGATTAAGCAGGCGATCAATTCGGCGCTCGCTCATACCCATCAAATCGACAATTGCGATCGCAGCGTAATCGAACACAAGGGCGAGCGGTGCGCCATGAAAGTTTCCACCTGAAATGACATCTCCGTTTTCAGCGAAGACAAGTGGGTTATCAGTCGCCGATGCGGATTCAACCAGGAGCACCTCTTCGCAGTGCGACAGCGCACCGCGGACAGCGCCGTGAACTTGCGGCATGCAACGAAGGCTGTAGGCATCCTGAACACGTGGATCGTCCTTTAAGTGCGACTGACGAATTTCGCTTCCCTCCAGAAGCGTCAGCAAATGTTTTGCCGCGGCCGCTTGTCCGGCGTGCGGCCGGGCTTCCTGTAACCGAGCATCGAAAGCAGCGGGAGTGCCCTTGAGCGCCTCAAGACTCATGGCACCTGAGACATCCGCAAGTCGCGAAAGCCGGTTGGCGCGACGAAGCGCAAGGCCGCCGACCGCATGCATAGCCTGAGTACCGTTTAACAGCGCAAGCCCTTCCTTCGCTTCCAGGCGTGCTGGCTTCAATTTCGCGCGGCGCAACGCTTCGCCGCTTTCCATTCGTTCGCCGTTGAGAAAGGCTTCCCCTTCTCCGATTAGTCCAAGTGCTAAATGCGCGAGCGGCGCGAGATCGCCACTGGCGCCGACCGAACCCTTCTCTGGAACCACCGGATGCACCCGGTGATTGAGCATCTCGCAAAGCAGTTCAATGACCTCAAGACGAATGCCGCTGAAGCCGAGCGTCAGCACGTTTGCGCGCAGCACCATCATCGCACGAACCTCAGACTCCGAAAGCGGCTCACCAATTCCACAAGCATGGCTGCGAACAAGATTGAGTTGAAGCTGACTCAGGGCGTCGCGCGGAATACGAACGTCAGAGAGCTTGCCAAACCCGGTCGTCACGCCATACACGACCGCATCACGCGAAATGATTTCTTCGACAACTTTGCGTGACGCCGAAATACGCGGCTTCGCACCAGGAGAAATCTTAACTGCCTCGTCACCGAGAGCCACGGCAGCCAGTTGAGAAATGGAAATGCTTTCACCCTTCAGTTCCATTCATTCAGCTTAATCGGAAAACGACAAGATGGGAAGGAGTTGCCCATCAATCGCATATGCCCCATGAGTCGGCGGAATAGATGGGGATCCGTAAAGAGAAAAAGGCCAGGTCGACACACGACCTGGCCTCTTTGGGCGAAACCGCCCACAATAAACAACCAGCCGCTGTAATTATTTTTTGGCTGTCGGAGGTGGAGGCGCTTCCCTGGTTTGCGCACAGGCCCCGAGCCCCAAAGCGCTGGCCATTACGACCGCGATCATGATCACTTTCAAAAATTTCAATCTATATCGCCTCCTTTCGCAGCAGGTTGCTCCGAAGTGTTTAGACAGGGAACAACCGCGAGGCAATGCTTTTCTCAACTTTTTTGAAACGTGTCACAACCGGGCACCAGTTTTTATTTTGAATAACCGGTTGTGCCCGCGCCCGTGGTCACCGTCTCCTTGTGTTGAGCACAAGCGCCAAAACTCAAAGCAGTGGCTAAAACAGCCACGATCATGATCAGTCTTAGAAGTTTCAATTATCTCGCCTCCTTTCGCAGCAGGTTGCTCCGGTCTGTTTAGGCAGGGAACTACACGGAAGCAACGTTTTTCTCGACTTTTTTGGATGTGTCCGTCACGCAAATCGCGAGCCTAACCGCAGTTGCGACGAGCGTTCCAGGCCGTACGCCGGCGCCGCGCCGGTCTATTCTTCAATGATGACTGGCGTATCGTGATCAACGAGGTCGAATAGTTCGACGACGTCCGCGTTGCGCATCCGAATGCAGCCGCAGCTGGCAGGGCTGCCAATTTTGGCCTCATGTTTTGTGCCATGGATGTAAATGAAGCGATCGCGCGTGTTGGCATTATGCGCGTCCAATCCGTCCAGCCACAAAATACGCGACATCACCAGGTCGTCCGTTGGAGGAAGGGGATCGTCGGGTCTCAGTGGTACGCGGCTTTGAAAGATCGTTCCAGCTGGCATGTCGCCCCCGATCTTCTCCGCTACTCGAAAGCGACCGGTTGGAGTCTTCAAACTCCCTTTTTGGGTCCCAACGCCAAACCGCGAAGTAGACACTGAATAGGTTCGGATTGGCGTCTCATCTTCTTTGAGAGTGAGCAACTGGTCTCGAATTGAGACATGTATGTTTTTCATTTCACTCACTTTGTCAGCGCCCGACAGTGTCGTTCTTTGCTGCTTTGCATAACTTGAACGCGGCGATAAAATCCGCGTGTTGATGAAAGGCTACCACATCGCTATCGTCGGCGCGACCGGCGCCGCGGGCGCCGAACTTTTACGCGTCCTGGAACGGCGAAATTTTCCCGTGGCGAGCCTGCGCGCGATCGGGTCGAAGCGCTCTGTTGGAA
The DNA here is from genome assembly GCA_040414975.1 of Candidatus Udaeobacter sp. Lineage (GTDB taxonomy): Bacteria > Verrucomicrobiota > Verrucomicrobiia > Chthoniobacterales > UBA10450 > Udaeobacter. The sequence goes on along the minus strand of JBEDUS010000144.1, from coordinate 4,874 downwards.
AATCAGTTCGATTTCGCGAACGACCAATCCCGGTGGAAGAACTTGGCGATCGATCATTCGAAAAAATCGATATCGCGTTTTTCAGCGCGGGCGGCGACGTTTCTCGAAATTATGTTCCGATTGCCTGCCAGTCGGACGCGATCGCAATCGATAAATCGTCGGCTTTCCGGATGGATCCGCACGTGCCGCTGGTGATTCCGGAAATTAACAGCGAAGACGCCAGCCAAAATCGCGGAGTAATCGCGAATCCCAACTGCACCACGACTGTGATGCTGATGGCCCTTTATCCGCTTCACCGCATCTTTGGGGCGCGCCGCGTGTTCGCGACAAGTTTCCAGGCGGTTTCCGGCAGCGGTGTGCGGGGAGTCGAAGAATTGAGCCGGCAGACAAAGGAAGCGGCACGGGGCGAGGAAGTCGCTGGTGAGCTGGGGTCAACGTCCCCGGCTACAGCTGTCTATCCGCATCCGATCGCGTTTAATCTTCTGCCGCATATCGACTCGTTTCTTGAAAGCGGTTACACGAAGGAAGAAGCGAAAATGCAGGATGAAACGCGAAAAATTATGCATTTACCGGAATTACCTGTGTCGGCGACTTGTGTGCGGGTCCCGGTTTATCGCGCGCATTCGGTAGCTGTGAGCGCCGAATTTGAGCGTCCGGTCTCAGTCGAGGAGGCGCGCGAAGTTTTGGCCAAAGCGCCGGGCTTGGAACTTGTGGACGAACCGCAGAGCAATCGTTACCCCACGCCGTTTAGCGTGGCGGGAAAGGATAATTGTCAGGTAGGCAGGGTTCGCGTTGATTGCGCATTAGAAAACGGCCTCTCATTTTGGGTAGCGGGCGATCAACTTTTGAAAGGCGCGGCATTGAACGCCGTGCAGATCGCAGAGCTATTGTAGAGCCACGCGTGTCGCGTGCGAACTCAACAGAATCGCAGCTGACACAGCAGCCGCTACAGAGATTCGCGATCAAACAAAGAGCAGCCCCGGAAATTTTCTCTCCGGGGCTGCGAAAACAGGTAATGAAAGGTTATTGGGGTCCTCTTGGAGGCGGAGTCTCCTCGCCTTTTTTCCTTCCGCGTTCCGGTTGAGTCTGGCCGCGTTCAGCTGCAGGTGCACCGCCTCTTGGCTGCCCGCCAGGTTGACCATAGGCGCCCTGCGGTCTCTCTCTTCCGCCTCGCGCTTCACCTGGGGCGGCACCTGTAGCAGCAGGCGGGGTGGTTGGAGGTCTACGGACGCCAGGTTGTGGACGCTCTGGTCCGCCTCGCGTTTCGCCAGGAGCCGGACCAGTGCGAGTGGGAGGGGTGCGAGGTTGCCCGTACCCAGGTTGTGCTCGCTCGGCACCGCCGGGACGCTCCGGCGCACCGGGGCGAGCTTGCCGAGGTGTCCTCGCGCCTTCAATCCTTCTTTGTTCTCTCTCTGGCGGCTGCCCTTCGGGCCCTGAAGGAGGCGTACGCCTCGACGCTGGCGGTGGCGGGCCGCCTGCTGGCGGCTTTCGTTCGGCGCCAGGAGGAGAAGCGGCGACCCCGGGAGCTCTCTCCGGTGTAAATCGCGGTGGTGGCGTTGGTCTTCCTCTTTCAAAGGTCCTGCCCGGCGCGCCGGGCGCTGGCGAAGGTCTGCTCGGAGGAGATGTAATTGGTCTGCCCGGAGGCGTCCCCCTTGGAGGCGGCGTGGCGCGTGGCGCCGGGCCTCTTGGAGTTACTGGAGGTGTAGTGACCGCGCGAGGTGGAGCAACCGGCGAACCGCCCCTTGGCGGTCTCCCAGGAGGTGAACCCGCAGGTGATTGCGCCGCACCGGGCGCCGCTGGACTTCCTCCAACAGCCGGTGACTGGCCTCCTGGCCGAGCGGCAGCGCCAGTCGGCGGAGGGACGTTCTTTGGATTCTCAGTCTTAATCTTTTGTTTGAGCTCCGCTTCGTTAGGAACTCCGGCCCAACCGCGACTGAACTTCGGCTGCGCAACTCTGGTTTTCACAGTCTGAGGCCTGGCATTAGGCGGTGCGTTGGCAAGCCTACGCGGAGCAGCCACCAAAAGTTTGTTTCCCTGCACTTTGTTGGCCGCCGCAGAAGGATTGGCCACAGACTGGCGCTCAATACTAAGACGCTGAATAGGCCGGGCTGACGCCGCCGTTATCACGTTGATGTCAGGCCCACGATTATATACCACATTGTTTTGAACGTTGATGTTTGTGATGTTTACCGTGTTGCTGATGTAAGTGACATTCTGCGCTGGTGGAACGATGTAATTCCGCAGGACCGGCTCGCCGATGTAGCGAACGGGGATAAAGTTGTAATATTGCGGACCGATATCGAATTGGATGTCCACCTGAGGCCCAATTGGCTCTCCCTCATAAACAATTCCCGGACCGCGTGGAGGCAAGGGCGCCCACCCAATATAATCACCGCCCTTCCGCCAGGAGACCCATGCCGGGCCCCAGTCGAGATCGTCTCCGGGGAACCAGACCCATCCGTAGTCTGAGAGATTCGCCCAGCGACCATAGTGATAAGTGGCCCAGCCGAAGTCCTCGTAGGAGATCCAAGTCCATCCGTAGTCGGTGTAAGCCCAGTAACCGTCCGAGTACGGGCGCCAATTGGGATCGTTTACCGCGACGTCGGGCTGCCAGCCGTAGCCGTAACCTTCAACATCGATCCAGTTCCCACCGGAAAGGTTATTATAAAAATAATCGATGGATATGTCTTGTCCCCTCGCCTGCTGAAGAGCAGACGCACCAAACGCAAGCACAGCTAATGCAATCAAAATTTTTTTCATAAGAATTAGAAAACAAGGAATTCGACTATAATCCCTTGAGATTTATTCACTGATTGATTCGAAAAGCGCATGCCGTTCGCGCGTGCTCGCCGTGCCGAGTTAAACCGTAAGAGGTTGAACAGTTCGCCACGAGTTTTGATCAATTGATCCTCGCAGCGAGAGCACGCAAAGCCCGCCCCTTCTTTTGCCAAAGGGAGAGGATTAAGGTGAGGGATTCCCTCCTGTAACCAAAACGCAATCCAGCATGATCTGTAACTAGGTAATGAGCATCGATGCGTCTTTTAAGAACCGATCGGGTATTCCCCTCACCTCAGTCCTCTCTCAGAAGCGAGACGAGGCCGAACAATTGGGCACATGAATCATTTTCTTCGCGATCCAATCCCGAATCCGATCTCACTTCTCCAATTAGGCTCACTAATTTCTGAGAACTTTGGGTTCCAATTGACGGAGTAAAACATAGGGATGTGTTAGAAACGCAAATACGCATGCGATTCAAACGCAAAATGAGGTGCCTTATTCCTGCTGGCTAACGAGAAGAAACAAAAACGTTATGCCGTATTTGCATTGGCCCGATTTAACTACGTGAAACTCTTTTCGAACTATCAGGAATTTAAACCAGAGCTACGCCTTCTTCACTTGCGCACCGAGTGGCCACAATAACGCCGCTTTTGCAAAAGCCCTCGACAGCTTCGTCGTGCGCCTTTCCGGACACGACTGCATCGGGCAGATACATGACCGCAGTCCTGAATTCTTCATGCGCGGCGGCATAGTCTTTGGCTTTCATCGCGGCCCGACCTCGTGCCAGGGCTGCTTCGCCTTGTGATATGCCAGCCTGACGCCGCTGCACTTCGCGCTCGGCAACGTTTTCCGGCGTTTGCGCAAGGCTCGACGTGCAGACAAGCGAAAGGCCAGCTACGGTGAAACAGAAGGTAAGAAGGAAACCGAACAAGCCAATGTTCGTTAGCTTTGTTTCGTTCGGTTGATTACCTAACGGATCGCAGCCGGCACGGCTGCCTCTACAGAGGACAGATTGCGGAGTAGTTTTCATAGGAGGAGTTATGGAGAGTGACTTTCAATCGTAGTTAAGGCGGCGCAAAGCCGATCTCGATCCGCGCATTTGGCCTTTGCGTATTCACGATTACGGCTTTGTTAGGCTGCATATCCACGAGCTTGTAATTGATCTCTCCTACGAGATTCAAGGAAAATTTTGAAGAGCTAACCATGAACGATTTGATCTAATTCAGGTCGTACACTTCGATGAGCGCAACTCCGGTGGTGTTGTTTACCCCACGCACAATGGCGGTGTAGTTGGTGTAGCAGATGGTTACGCTGTTTCTGCCGGGTGCGATAGCACCAATGCCATTGAACTGGAGAGTACCAGAGTTGTTGCCTACGTAGCCTACCTTTCGTCCACCGGAGCATGTCGGGCAGCTTAGAACGATGGCGCTTCCCGTTAGCGTGTTATTGCCTGACTCCGCCTCATATGATGTACACGATCCCTGTGTCGGCCTCGGGCATTCCGACGCAGTGGGACTTGGCGTTGCCGTCGCTGTAGGCGTCGGTGTTTGCGCAAGAGTTGTGGAAGCAATGAGAACCAACCCGAAGAGCGACACGAAAACGCATCGCACCCCAAAGCACTTCGTGTGAAATGGATAATGTCCTCCGCCCGGTTTTGTCCCCGAATCGGAGGACTTTCGGAACGCGCACGCGTCCTCGCGTCGCTGTCGCATAGGTCTGAATACACGTATGCTGTCGCAGAGCTCCGCCTTCCAAGAAACGTTCGTCAACGTCTGCTTAGAGTTTGAGAGTGCCTAGGAGTAGTTTTCACAGGAGGAGTTGTGGAGAGCGATTTTGATTAGTTACGGCGGCGCAAAACCGATCTCGATCCGCTCATTTGGCTTTTGCGCATTCACGATCACGGCCTTGTTAGGCTGCACATCCACCAGCTTGTAATTGATCTCTTCTACTGGTTTTAAGGAAAAGTCCTGGTCTTTGCGCACCTCGAATTCTTTCCGTCCGCCCCAGGTATAGACGAAGGTGGCCACGGATTGCGGCGAGGTAGCCACCTTTTCCTTTACCAGTGTGACCCGTACATGGGTGTCCGTGTGTTCGAG
>JBEDUS010000143.1:0-3678 GCA_040414975.1 Candidatus Udaeobacter sp. | reverse complement strand
AAGTAAAATCCCGACCTGCTCGCGCAGCTCCTCGAGCGTGCACAGCAATTCGCCTTCCGACTCGTTATCCAACGCACTCATAGCCTCGTCCATCACGAGCAATCCTGGATTCATGAGCAGCGCTCGCGCAATGCCAAGGCGCTGGCGCTGGCCGCCGGAAAGCTTCACTCCCTGGTCGCCAATAACGGTATTGAAGCCATCTTGCAGCAGATTGATGAAATCGAGCGCATGGGCACGCCGTGCCGCCGCTCTGATCTCCGCCTCAGACGCACCGGCGTTGACGAGCGTCAAGTTGTCCCTGATGGAAGCGTGAAATAAAGTAGTTTCCTGTGGCACATAGCCGATGGCACGCCGCCAGGCCCCAAGCGGCGCCGAGGCAAGATCGTAGCCTGCCAGCCGGATCGATCCGGCACTCGGCTCAACCAGACCAAGCAGCGCATGGACGAGGCTCGATTTGCCGGCGCCAGATCTGCCAACGACCGCGAGCAAGCCGGGGATACCTAGCGTCAGATTGATGTCTTCTAATACGACACGGTCACCAAATCTGATTTGAAGGTTGCGCACAGCAAGCGTCGAAGGCTGAGTAATCTTCAAGCGATCGCGCGAGCCATCCTGTCGCTCGGCCGCAGCTTCGGCAGCGGTCTGCAGGCTATTTATGGTTCCTAAAGAATGCACGTGCGTATTGAGAGCATGTAATTGTGACTGCACGGTTGTGAGGCGCGGAAACAGCCGTCCGAACAGGGCAAGCGCAACAATGATATCGGACGGCGCCACCTTGAAGCCGACGCTAGTTAGAACGAGGATCGTAGCGAGGCCGATCAGAGCAAAATATTCAAGCAAGCCACGCATTATTCCCGGCATAGCACCGGCGAACGCGCTCACCCGTTCAAGCCTTCGTACGATGGGTTCAACCTGAGTTATCGCACGATCAACACCCGCAGTGGCTTTGATGAATTTGGCTCCAGACAATTGTTCACTGATCGCTGATTGCAGTTGCGCGCTCAGGGGTGTCAGACTCTTACCGATTGCATAGCTTTTTTTGTAGAAATGACTCATCAGCAAAGCAACCATCGTGGCAAAACTAATGAGACTTAGCGTGACTTGCCAGGCTATAAGCAGCGACAGCACGACATAAACAAATGCGAGAACGGCGCTGCCAAACAGCGACAGACATAAAGTGAATGCGCGACCCGATCGTTCACATTCGGTAACGATCGCGTTCATCATCTCGCCCACTTTGCGATCAACAAAGAACGCCCATTTGGCGCGCATAAATGCGCTGAACAGCTCCAGCTGGCGCTGAGTTTGATAACTTGTTGCGAGTCGGACCTCCCACCAGTGGAGCGACACTGCCAAAACCATTTGTGCTGTCGCAATTATAATAACGAACGCAAATATTGTGCCCGTACTGCTGGCACCAACAAGCGTTAGACCTCTGTCGATTAACTCGCTCGCGACGCCTTGTGTGGCCGCCGTCACGATACCCACGCGGTTCAGGAGTGGCAGCAATAGAATAATCGAGGCCCCTTCGCTGACACCGACCAATGCGGTCAACATGATCAGAATCGGGAAACGCCATCCGAGTCGCTGCATAAGGTCTGCAAGTAGCAGACCGTACGATTTCATTTCAGTACACCGGATCTAGTGACGCGCACATTGTGCGTAAATGAAAATCGGACAACTGCGGCGCCTTGTAGAACTGACCGTTACCAACTCTTGTCAGCTCGCCATTTAAGTCCAGGGTCCGGCCCGCCGTGCCGCATGGACAATGGGAACTGCGAAAGGATAAATGTGTTTGCCAATGTGCCGAACGCTTGGGTTAAAACCAAATTTTTGCGATACTTAGTAACGGTAGTCTTCCATTCCGCGACGCTGATGTAACGGCGATCCGGATTTTTTGCCGGACTCAGTCATTGTCGCGAGCAAACTACTATGTGCGCGACTGCCAAATCGTCCGGCGTAGCAGCGATCGCGGATAGCCCGCGACAAAAACAGAACGTCTTCGTCAATTCGCAACACATAGTCGATTGTATCGGGTGAGCGTCGAGATAATCGCCGACTTCGCCGCGCCAGTCGGATGGCGTTTTTGCGGCAATCGCCCTGAATCCGTATAGCTGGCTCGTGAAACCGACATAGCGCGGCCAATCGCAGTTACGCCAAATCGCTCCCGAGTGTTCTGGAATACGATCTCGAAGATATCGCGTCCCCGATCGGAACTCGAAACAAGACGCAAAAGCGGCCCGACGATGCCGCGTGCTTGGTCCTTTTCTTGCAGTGCGTTCCCTCCGACGTCGGTCTGGTCATTACAATTCCTGTCCCGCGATCCCGAGTTATTTCTTCTGTCCAATCAGCCCGAAAAAAGCGAAAAGGAGCAACGACAGCGGCATTGCCGCGATAACCAACAGCTTGGCGCGCCAACTCTCTAGTTCCCGCCACACCTTGCGCAGCGGACGGCCCGCGTAACGAGCGACAACCGGCAGCATTGCCGCCGCCTTGATGAAAGGCATCGGTGCGCGGCGGAAATATTCCATCTCATGATTGAGCAGCCAGAGATAATAGTAGACGCGGCCTGGCGCAGCCTTGGCAACGCCGCGGCGGCTGGTCAGAGTGGCGCCGGTCTCGCTGTCGTTAACGTAGTAAATGCGGAAAACTTCGTTGACACACCGGATCTTATAGGTCCTAGCGGCTTGCAACCCGGTCACGGCCTCGGGAACATAGTTGGTTCCAGCTATTTCCGGGGCTGGATACTGCCGCGAAATGTCGGATCGGCACACGTCCCATTTCTGGCCGCCGAAGCGACGATGAGTGAAAACGAATTCACGGTAGTTCGTGTCGAATGGACTCGCCGGAAACATGTGGCCAATAAGTTTTCCTTTCTGATCGCAGCAATGGCCGACAATCCCGAGAAAATCGGAGCGCTCTGTCTCAGGAATTTCATGCCAAAGGTGCCAAATTCTTTCTAATGCATTCGGCATGAGGGCATCATCCGAATCGACTCCCGCCAGGATCTCTCCGCGCGCTTCCCGGACAGCGAGATTGTCCGCGATGTGCCGTCCTAAATTTGGCTGCTGAAAATAGCGGATGGGAAACCGACCGGCCTTCACCCACTCGCCGATCAACTCTGGGGTATTATCTGTCGATCCGTCATCTACAACCAGCCATTCGAAATTTCGGAATGTCTGCGCGCATAGGCTGTCAAAAACACGATGAAGCGTATGCGCGCGGTTGTAAGTTGGCGTGAACACGGTGAAGAAGGGGCTAATCGTTGACGGTGTCATTGGATGGTCTCTGCAACTGCAGCGCTTGCGGCGAATTGCAGCCATTTTTTGCAACCTTGAATTTGCGCTCGCACATTTGCAGTTTCATTGATTAGCGCTCACCTCCAGTTAGTTAGATCACGTCCAGTTGCGGCCGAAAGCCGTTTGATATCGTGATCGAAACAGGCGCGCATTTCCGCGCGCAGAGTCCCTGATATGGCTGGTCTCTCTGAACGCCTACCCAGGAAGAGACGTGAAAGCCGAGGGTAAATGTTGAGCGCCGAAACTTTGAGCGTTCGCTTTACCGGATCAACCAGGGGATGCGCACGCAGCATCGTTCCCCACACCAGCGCCCACAGTCTTGGGTTCCGAATTCGCTGTCCCTCGTTGATTTGCGGAAACGCTTTCCGGCCGTCATGAG
>JBEDUS010000142.1:0-9433 GCA_040414975.1 Candidatus Udaeobacter sp. | reverse complement strand
AAAAGGTCCGTGTGTGACAATCGAGTTCAATGGCGACGGTTTTCTGTACAAAATGGTTCGACTAATCGCCGGCTCTCTTGTGAAATGCGCGCTTGGCAGAATTCGCATCGAGGACGTCGCTTCGCGTCTCGAGTCCGGGCAGGTGGGCTCAGCGCGTTTTGCCGCTCCTGCTGGAGGATTATATCTGGTTCGCGTCCGCTATTGAACGCAACAACTGTGGGTTGTAGCCACGGCGCTGTGTCGCCGTGTACCTTCCCACGGCGGGGAAACGCCTCGACACAGCGAGGCGGCTACAATGCCCTCGCTTGCTTGCGCCGAAATTAAACAATCGGTTCGACGAGTTTCCAGTGCGCCAAACGGAAACGGACCGCCGTTGCCAGACAGCCGAGGCCGTAGCGTACGCTCCTGCGAAAATTGATCGATGATGCTTCCGGCAGGTAGCGCGCAGGGCAGGTCACTTCACCGATGGGGCAGCCGAGGGCGATGATTTGTGCAAGGATCTGGTTATCGAAAACGAAATCGTCAGAGTTTCGTTCCAATGGCAGGCGCTCCAGCAATTGACGCGAATAGGCGCGGTAACCGGTGTGATATTCCGAAAGCTTCGCGCCGATGAGAACATTTTCCGCAAGGGTCAGAAACCGGTTTGAGATGTATTTCCACAAAGGCATGCCGCCACGCAGCGCCCCGCCACCAAGAATGCGCGAACCAAGCACACAGGGATAAAGTCCGCTCCCGACCAGGGCCGCCATCGCCGGGATTAACTGCGGCGTGTACTGATAATCGGGGTGAATCATAATGATAATATCCGCATCCGCGGCCAGTGCGAGCCGGTAACAGGTTTTTTGATTTGCGCCGTAGCCGCGATTTTCGGGATGTACCTCGACCTGGACCTGCTCGAGCGTGCGAGCAATCGATACCGTGTCGTCGTGGCTCGCATCGTCCACAATAATCACGAGATCGACAATTCCCTGCGCCATCACTTCATCATAGGTACGCTGCAAAGTGCGGGCGGCATTGTAAGCAGGCATTACCACCACAATTTTCTGGCCGTTTAGCATCGTCGTAGCGGAATATCCGCGGAAGCGCCGAGTTGCAAACACCATGATTATTTTTCACGACCCCTCCTGCTTGGAATATTCAGCGCCCGGACATCCCGAGCGGCCCGCGCGAATCGCACACACCGTTCCGTTATTAAAAGAGCGACATCCTGACTGGGAATGGCGCACGCCAGGGGATGCTAGCGAAGTGGCATTGTTACGGGCGCATTCGCGCGATCATTTGGAAAGCATCAGAAGGGCAAGGCGTGACTTCGACGCGGACACGCCGTTTTATCCAAGAATCTATGAACACGCTTCGCGTTCCGCCGGCGCGGCGATCGAAGCTGCGCGTGCAGCGCTGAGTGGAGAACGCGCATTCAGTCTCATGCGCCCGCCAGGACATCACGCGACTCGAGATCGGGCCATGGGATTTTGCTACTTCAACAACATCGCCATCGCTGCCCTCGACGCGCTCGCTGTAGCCGGCACCGGGGATGCCGGCCAGGCGGGGTCAGCGCCCGCAGCTATAACGAAGGCGCGCGTAGAGCGAGTTGCAATCTGGGACTTTGACGCGCATCACGGTAACGGGACCGAAGCAATCGTCGCGAACAACTCGCGGATCGCCTTTGCATCCATCCATCAATTCCCCAGCTACCCTGGAACGGGCACAAGATCTTTTGCAAATGTGACCAATTATCCACTCGGCCCCAGCACGCCACGAAGTCATCATGTCGAGGTGACGAAGCGGGCGCTGGACAAATTGATAGCATCCAAACCCGATCTGCTCCTTGTCTCTGCTGGCTTTGATGCCTACGCGCGTGATCCGCTTGTCCAGATGACTCTTGAGCCCGAGGATTTTTCGACCTTTGGCGAATGGCTGCACCAAGTCGACATTCCCGTAGCTACAATCCTGGAAGGTGGCTACAGCGAAGACCTGCCAGAATTGATCGACGCGTTTTTGGCTGCCTGGCAGAATTAGCGGCACCTCATCAAAAAGCGCCCGCCGCGGCGAGCGCACTCCAAGACGCAACTGACGAGTAAACCTTCTGATTTGCGCCACGTTTAGGAGTGCAGCAGCATTCTGCCGCTTTCGCTGCGCCTGTTTCTATCACACCTATCAGATCTGCCGCGGCGGTTTCTACGTCAGTGTGGCCGTATTGGTGAGCTCTCGCCTTCGCAGTAAGCACGCCGCAACGATGAACATTTTTGAAATCGCCATAGGGAAATTTGTATCTGCGCTTTGTGTTCTCAGGATAGCGCTGGTCGATCGCCAGGTGCCATTTGGCGTATTCACTGAATCCGTGCACACGGATAAACTCGTTCTCGTCGTCTGTCGAAGGTCGATGCTCACTCCAAGCGCCTTTGCCGTCTGTAATGAAGCGTCCTTGTTTAACGAGTTGCAGGCCAAAAGCGAAGGCATCTTTATTTAACTTAAGGCGCGTGTACGGTTGGCCAAGAATTGTGCCGATCGCGCAGAGCGTAGTTGCGACTACGATTGAACAGGCGCACATACGCCTGACGATGATCGTTTTCATGGCATCAGACGGAAAGGTTTGCCTCCGACGTAGAAGTGGCAAACAGTATTCGCTCCAGCGGGCCGTAGCACAGCTTGGTAGTGCGCTTGAATGGGGTTCAAGAGGTCGCGGGTTCAAATCCCGCCGGCCCGATTGTTAACTGTAGTGCCGCTCTCTGAGCGTCGCTCCCTTTCGGCGGTTGAACCGCTGCTACAAAATCATGCTCAGCGCCGGAATTGTTGGTCTACCAAACGTCGGAAAGTCCACACTTTTTAATGCTGTCACGCGCACGCATAAGGCGCCCGCGGAAAATTATCCTTTTTGTACCATCGATCCGAACGTGGGCGTTGTGACTGTGCCTGATCCGCGTCTTGAAAGAATCGCGCAGATTTCGCACTCCAAAAAAGTTGTGCCAGCGGCGATCGAATTCGTTGATATTGCCGGGCTGGTCAAAGGCGCCAGCGCGGGGGAAGGCCTCGGGAATCAATTCCTCCATCACATCCGCGAAGTGGATGCGATTGTGCAGGTAGTGCGCTGCTTTGAAGACAGCAACGTCCATCATGTCAGTGCGACGATCGATCCAATTCGAGACATTGAAGTCATCAATACCGAGCTTGTGCTGGCGGATTTGGCCTCGCTTCAGAGGCGACATGATCGCTTACAGAAAGAAGTGCGCGCTGGCGACAAAACAGCAAAGAGCGAGAGCGCGGTTATCGAAAAGTTATTGCCTCATCTTGATTCGGGTAAGCCAGTTATTACCGCGATGTTGACGCCAGAGGAGAAGGCGCTCACTCGCAATTTCTTTCTGCTCACATCAAAGCCCACAATCTTCGCGTGTAACGTCTCGGAACGTGATCTCGCTATTGTAGCCGCGGACGCCGACCGCGGCGGTGCGGGAGGCAATCGCGCGGATGTCGGGGTTAACGCCCCCGGCTACAGCGCCGCCAAACATGTTGCAGCGGTTCAGGATTACGCGCGCCATCATTTCGCCACAGAGGCAATCGTCATCAGCGCGCAACTGGAAAGCGAACTGGTTGATCTCAGTGAGCAGGACGCGCTGGATTACCTGTGCGGTTTAGGTGTGGAAGACACCGGTGTGCACGCACTTATCCGGGCAGCTTATCACTTACTTGGCCTTCGCACCTTTCTTACGATGGGCGAAAAAGAGTCGCGCGCGTGGACCATTCACACCGGCGACAAAGCGACGACCGCTGCGGGAACTATCCACTCCGATTTCGAGCGCGGTTTTATTGCGGCAGAAACGATTTCCTATGATGATTTGGTTGCCGCCGGTTCGCTGGCAAAAGCTCGTGAGGCGGGCAAGATTCGGTTGGAAGGGAAAGACTATGTCGTGCGCGACGGAGACGTGATTTTCTTCCGGTTCAATGTGTGAGCCAATACGTCGATTGTTGTCGCCGACCTCTGGGCGGCGCAATGCATGCAAGCAATCACGTCAGTACGCACTTCGCAGAGCGAAGCGGCTACCCTTCGTCGTACAAAATTCGCCCGCAATTTTCGCAGCTCACGATCTCTTTCCCAACTCTGGCATGCGCTGTGGTAGCACTTGTCACTTTCATGTGGCAACCGGTGCAGACCCCGTGCTCGATCGCAACCACTGCGGCGTCGCCTTTGCTCTTAAAGAGACGTTCGAAAAGCCCAAGCAAATCCTCATCGATTTTTCCCGCCAAATCTGCGCGCTCCCTGGTCAATTCTTCCAGGCGGGACTGCAAAGCCTTCGATTTTTCATCGAGATTAGCTGTTTGCCATGCGATTGATTCCTTAACGCTGGCCGCCTTTTTTTCTTCCTCGGCAAGATCAACTTTGATCTTGTCGGCTTGCACCATCAGTTCGAGCTCATCATCCTCAATCTTGCGAATTTCATTTTCGAACCGCTCGATTTCGTGTCCCAGCGCCTGAAATTCGTCATTCTTTCGAGTTTGATACTGCTGGGTCTTGAAACGCGCAATGCTTTCGGTGCGTGTTCCCACGTCGAGCTCAAGCTTCTTCCGGTCCACTTCGACCTGCCGCGCCTTTTGTTTCAGTGTATCGACTGCACTTGCGCTTGCTGCCAGCTGCGCTTCAAGGTTCTTTCGCCGCAGCGGCACGGTTTCAATCTCGGTCTCGATTTGTCTGATCTTTTGCTGTCGATCTTGAAGGATAAGAAGTTGTTCCAGTTCTGGATGCACGAGCGCTCAACGTATTGATGCGCTGGAGCGGCGTCAATCGCCGCCTGTCGCAACGCGTGGCTTGCAATCACTGAGGGGTAGCTCGCTCCGTTTGCTCAAAGGCTTCCAGCACCTGTTCGGGTCGAGCGCGTACGGCGATATTTTCGGTGAGATTTACCCAGCGAACTGTCCCGCTCGAATCGATTAGAAACTCCGCCGGGCGCGCAATGTCTGTGCCTTTCGGTCCTGCGCCGCGGTGCAACACATCATATCGCCGAATCACTTCGGCCTTGGGATCGGACAGAAACGCGTAGGTATACCCAAGTTTTTGCCGTTGGCGCCGATTGATTTCCGGCGGGTCCACACTGATCGCAACGACTTTAATCCCGCGCGATTCAAGGTCCACAAGCCGCCGCTGAAAACTCCGCAACTCGGAGTTGCACAATGGTCACGAGAAACCGCGATAAAAAATCAAAGCAACAGCTTTCGATCCTCTGACGAGGTCATTAAGAGAGATGTTTTTTCCATCTTGATCCGCCAACGTGAAGTCTGGCGCTTTTTTGTCCGACTCGCGGCGCTCCAGTCGAGGGCGGAACCTGCAGCAACTCGTAGAAGATTACGTAGGAAAACAAACCGAACATCAATATCCCCAGCGTGGCTAAAATTGGCCCGAATATCTTGCCGCGATAAACCTGCGGTTTGCCAAACGCCCGAAGTAGACCTAGCACGAGCAGAATTCCACCCACGGCAAACAACAACAAATTCGCCCACGGAAAATCGCGCGTGACCGGAAATTGCGCGAAGAATGTGTAACTGAGGAAACCAGCTAGCACGAAAAGGAACCCGATCCATAAAGACGAGTTCCAGCTTTTCCTTGTGCTCGCGCTCATGCTTGCGATCAAGATCGAGCCGCACTACCTGCAGTCGCCGCCCGCCAAATCCAACGATAAAGCACAAGCGCGATCACGACGAATGCTAGCCCGCCGATGATAATTCCGGCCGTTTCAAAGTTCGCGAGAATTGGAATTGATTTCGCCAAAACTCCGTCCGGCCCAACTAGAGCGAGTGGCGCAGGTTTACTGGAAAAGGCTTTAATCAGGGAAATCACGACAGCGATGACGCCTTCGCCAACAATCAAACCCGATGCGAACAAAACGCCAAGTTGCTTCGCGGCTTCGGGTCTAGGTGTGCGATCCGCTCGCCTGTCGTAAAGCCAACCGGCAACGGCTCCGACAACAATCATCAACGTGCTCGAAGTTGGCAGGTAAATTCCGAGACCGACCGCGAGCGGCGGAACGCGCATGTGCTTGGTCGTTCGGGCTAGAATTTCATCCAGCAAAACAATTCCGACACCGATCAATGCGCCGATTCCGATCAAACTCCAATCGATGTCCGCCGCGATCACGCCTTTCGCCAACGATGAAATCAAACCGGCTTGAGGGGCCGGCAGCGCGCGACGTGGATCGGCGCCCGGCGCGCCGGCGAAACCATACGTATGATTCATGAGGTCAAGCACCGGCGGAATGACCACTGCCCCTGCGACGACACCAATTACCAACGCAACTTGCTGCTTCCATGGCGTCGCGTCGACTAATTGTCCCGTCTTGAGATCCTGGAGATTATTATTCGCAATTGCGGCAACGTTAAAGATCACGGCGGTAGTAAAAAGGGCGAAGGCCATTAGCGACTTGCTTGCTTCCGGTGATACGTACGGTTTTACGCCGAACACAAGCAGCAAGGCAGCGCCGATCACCACCAAAATACCAATACCAGACAACGGGCTGTTTGAGGAACCAATCAACCCAGCCATGTAGCCGCAAACGGCGGACACGAAGAAGCTCATCAGTACAACGTAAGCGACGCCGCCGATGATGAGGGTCGGCAAATGCGCACCGAGTCCGCTCGCGTTTCCGAAAGCGCCGAGAAGCCAGCCGATTGGCAGCATGCACGCCAAAGTCACAAGACCGACAATGCCGATTGGTATATCGCGCTCGGTGATCGGCAGCGCTTCGGATTTGCCCGCTTTACGCGCGCGCGACGCAGCCATCGCGCTGGCCAAGCCGCTGATCAGCGGCTTTGCCAGCTTCAACAGAGTCCAAATCGCCGAAATCCCGATCGCGCCGGCGCCAATGTATCTGACCTTGCCGCTCCATGCGCTGCGCGCGAGCGCAGCCACCGGTGTTGTGAAGTCATTGGCGAGGCCCGAATAATGTGGCACTCCCCAGCCCCAACCGATCAGCGCACCGATAAGCATCGCGATGCCCACCGAGAGACCGACGAGGTGCCCAATTCCGAACAACAAAAATGACAAAGAGAAATCGTACCCGGTGACTGCACCTTTCCTTCCGATTCGAAAATTCTGCCCCACATCGGAGGCGAAGAGCTGGGTCTCGATGATTAATGCAAAAGCGGCGGAGATAATTGATCCCCACAAAACTGCCAGCAGGCCGGCGCGCCCTTGTTCAACGTTGGACGCAACGTCAGCGTTGCCGCTGCTGCCGACTTTCAAAACCTCGGCACAGGCGACGCCTTCCGGATACGGCAAATCTGAAGTTGTCACCAGTGCGCGCCGCAGTGGAATTGAATACATCACGCCGAGAATTCCACCGAGTGCGCAAATCCAAAACGACGTCCAGAATGGAAAATCGGTCCAGTAGCCGATCATGATCAATCCGGGCAAAACAAAAATAATCGAGGAGAGCGTGCCCGCCGCTGAAGCGACCGTTTGCACGATATTGTTCTCCTGGATTGTCGCGTCGCGAAAACTTCGCAGGATCGCCATCGAAATCACGGCCGCCGGGATTGATGTCGAAAAAGTGAGAGCAGCTTTGAGCCCGGCGTACACATTTGCCGCGGTGAACACCAGGGTGATGATGATACCTATGATTATCCCGCGAATGGTAAGCTCCGAGCGCACAGAAAAGCGGAGAATAGTCTGGAGTCGCCGAGCGGGTCAAGATGATGCCGTTCGCACGCGCGACGCGTGCGGATCTGCGGATCAGAACATTTCGACAGGCGAGCGTTGAACGCTTTGAGGATTCGTCAGTCTGGCTCGTTCTTCACCGAGAACAGCAACACGGAGGTCCCAGATCTCCTCGTCGATTTTGCGGAAGGCAGCTTCGGAGAATTCGTCAGGCCGTGTAAGTTTTTCCTTAAATCGCGCGACGCTTTCCAATGCGCGATCGATTTGATCTTGTGGCAGCGTGGTAAGGATCCGCTGCACGTTCTCGATCTCGGGAATGCGATGGCAGATCATCGCCATATCGTTTCCCGCCCCGATCGCAACAGGAATGGTCTCTTCAAGCTGATATCGGGTGAGAATCGCTCCCATGTCCAAATCATCAGTCATGACGAGACCATCGAAACCGAGGTCGTTGCGCAACAAATCGGTAACGATCCGACGCGATAGCGTGGCAGGCGTCTTTTCCGGTTCGAAACTGGGGTACCAACCGTGACAGATCATCATGCTGTCCACGTCGTGGGTGAATTCGCGAAAAACGGCGAGCTCGTTCTGATCCAGTTGTTCGCGGGTACGATCGATTCGCGGCAATTCGTAGTGAGCATCCGAACTCGCGGCCGAGTAACCCGGAAAATGTTTGCCACAACTTGCGATCCCCTGCCCTCTCAATGCGGCGTTGAACCCACCAGCGTTGCGAACGACCTGTTCAACCGTTTTCCCGTAACATCGGCCGCGCAGTGAATTGTCTGCATCGTCATCGAAGGAAATGTCCAGGACCGGGCACAAATCGAGATTGAAACCAAAAAGGCGAAGCAATCGACCAGTAATATCGCCGTGACGCCAGATGAGTTCGATATCGTTCTTGTCGCGGAGCTGTTGAGCATTCGGCGGTTCGCTGCCGATCAAACGCAAACGCGAAACGCGGCCCCCCTCCTGGTCAATTGTTATGACGGGCTCGATCTCACTCAGATCGCGCAGATCATCGATCAGTTTTCTCAACTGTAGCGGGCTTTCGATGTTGCGGCCAAATAGGATGAAGGCGCCTGGTTTTACCTTCCGGAATAACTTCGCCGTTTTTCCGTCCAGTTCCTTCCCGGGCACACCGGTCATGATCAGCTGGCCGAGTAAATCCGCTTTCATGGGCGGCAAAGACTAACGCCCAACGCTCAACATTCAACGTCCAACGCTTTCAGTTGAATGTTAAAGGTTGAGCGTTGAGCGTTGAGCGTTGAAAAAAATTGCAATCTACGGTGGCAGCTTTGATCCGATTCATCACGGCCATCTTATCGTTGCGCGTGAGGCGCTTGAGAAACTCGGCGCCGACGAGGCGATTTTTATTCCTGCTCGAGTCTCACCACTCAGAAAGACCGCGCCCGTTGCGAGAGACGAAATACGGTTGTTGATGTTACAGGCCGCTATTGACAACGAACCTGGGTTTACCGTCGATGATTGCGAACTGCGCCGTCCACCACCGTCCTATACGATCGATACGGTCGAGCAAATTCGACAACGCAAAGGTGATACAACGATTTACTGTCTGATCGGCGAAGACAACGTCGGCAAACTTACGAAATGGCGGCGCTTCGCCGACTTGGAGAAAATGGTTCGTTTTGTTGTTCTTGATCGTAGGGGCCAACGACCGGGCCACGTCTACCCGGTCGTCCGCCGAAAAATCGACATTTCCGCGACGGAAATCAGAAAGAGAGTAGCCACTGGACGGTCGATTCAGTATTTCGTACCGCCGGCAGTGGAAGAGAT
>JBEDUS010000141.1:0-12538 GCA_040414975.1 Candidatus Udaeobacter sp. | reverse complement strand
ATTTCGGAAATTCCATGCCGCGTCCGTGCGCGTCAATTTGCAGATCGCACCCACCGCTTGCTGGTCTCAGCGCCGTTTACGGGGCGAATTGTTTCTTCAGCGCAGATGGTGTTTCTGTTTACCTCAGGACGGCCTGGTGAAACTCGTACCAGTCGTCCAGGTTGTTTAGGTTAACCGCGTCCTTCGGAGCAACGGCATCATCGGCAACTCTGCAGGCACTCAGCACGCCCTTGCGCGTTTCATCATCGTGAATATAACCGCGCACCGCGGCGTTATGTTTCTTAATCGCGTCTTGATTGAGCGACTTGGCGTTTTTCTTAACCCAAGCTTCGAACTCGGGATAAGTCGGTTTATTTTGTTTGATGTAATCTTTTACTGCCTGCTCTTCGAGTCCGAGCGCAGCACAAGTCATGGCATCAAACCCTCGACCGATGCCCGGATAGCCGGATGCGAGTTTGCCCTGTGATTCGAGTGAGACCTTCAGCCAGAGCCGGGGAAGATGAAGAACCCCAAGGGGCCCTGCAACGCCAGAGCTGATCATCGGAACATATGTGTCGGCCATAATGGTTTTGTTAATCCTGCTCCAGGTGAATTGCAAGTTGCTGCGTCCTCCCAAGCGTTGGCCCCAGAGGCGCTCGACCGATCGTGAGCGCAAAAAAGCGGCCCTTTAAAACTCGACCGGTTAAACTGGTTTCATTACCGCTAAGAGCGGCCGACCAAAAGTGCCAGGGCCACGATTCCGATCACGATAAGAATGCCGAGAGCAGCGTAAAGAATTCGATCTTGCAGACGAGCGCGCCGCGCCGCTTGCGCATATGGGACGCGAGTGAAAGTGACCATCGTGTAAAGCGGCAGATACACACCTGGCAGACCGGCTTCGAGCAGGTGATCGAGTTTCTTTTTCGCTCGAAATGTCCGTGACGCGGTTTTGTCGCGCATCTCGATGAAATTGCCGATCGCCAGATCGGCCAGCGCATCAGTATTTTCCTTTCGGCGTGAAAAGTATTCCCCGAATGCGCATTCGCGGTCATTAGCGAATTTTTCCAGGCATTCGTCGAGCACAACGCAATCTTCGAACGCGGCGTTCATTCCCTGGCCATAAAATGGAACCACTGCGTGAGCCGCATCACCGAGCAAGCAGACTTTGTCACGGTAGAACCACGGCGCGCAGCGAATAGTCACAAGCGAGCCAGTCGGATTTTGTTTGAAATCTTCGAGGAGTGTTGGCATGAGCGGAACCGCGTCGGGAAATTCTTCATCGAAGAATTGGCGGACATCATCATCGGTCCTTGTTGCGGCGAAACTGCGCGGCCCTTCGAATTCCCAGAAGAGCGTGCATGTGAACGAGCCGTCGGGGTTCGGAAGCGCAATCATCATGAAACTTTTGCGCGGCCAGATGTGAAGTGCGTTTTTCTCGATTCGCCACCACCCATCAGACGCTGGCGGGATGGTCAGCTCCTTGTAACCATGTGCGAGATAGCTTTCTTCGTATTGGAAATTGTCGATGTTTCGCCGGATGGAAGCGCGCACCGCTGAGAATGCGCCATCCACTCCGATTACTGCGCCGCCGCGGGCGTTCAATTTGCCGGTCGTTGTATCAAAATGGCAGATCGGTTCGGCCAGATCGACGCCAGTGCATTTGTGATTGAAATGAACGCGCACATTTTGGTAACGCTGCGCCGCTTCGATTACCGTGGTGTTAAGCGAGGCGCGCCCGATGGAATTGATACATTTCTTGGGATCGACGTCGTAGGGCGCGAAGTGCAGCGCGCCGGATTTGTCATGAATCATCCGACCGCGCATCGGGATCGCGTGCCGTAACGCTTCGTCGGCGATCCCGATTTGTTCGAGGGCATGAATACCGCGTGTCGAAATCGCCAGATTAATCGAGCGGCCACCAACAATATTACCTTCGCGTGGATCTGCTCGTCGCTCGTAAAGATCGACATCGTACCCGCGTCGTCCTAAGTATGCTGCCAGCAATCCGCCGGCGAGGCCGCTACCGATGAGAACAAACTTCGCTGGCATTATCCGAGTCGCCATTTGTCGCTGCTTTCGCGCAACAGAGTTATTGAGCAACGGAACAAGGATTGGACAAGCGAAAACCCAAAGCCAAAGTCCTGAGCCTCAGCTACGCTAAGCTGCGGATTGCCGTCACCGGGCAGTTACGGCACTATCGCCTGGCTTGAAAGGTCGTTTCGTTGCTCGTTCCGGGTCGACTTCACTTCATTTACTTTGCTGTTTGCCGCTTTTTTTGGCTTCTGCGCGACCAGTTCGTAATCCTGCAGCCAAGCGCTCCATTGCATGTTCTCTCTCCATGCAGTGATCCCGGAATGGCCGTAATGCTGTTCCACTTCGTATTCATCGTCTTTTTTGACTTTGCACCAGAATAATCGGCCCGCTCTGCGCCAACCATCGAGAATGATTCCATCCTCGAAAGGCTGATTACGTGCAGTTATCACCAAGCAATTGTTCTCGCTGGAGGTGTGGTCGTAGGCCACGCCCCAATGAAGCACCAGCGTCCTGGGCTTTAGTTCTTTCAAACGCGTGCCAATATCCTGTGCCCAATGGCCGCACCAGCCGCGCTTTCGGGCACCGACGTTGACCAGGAAGGCTTGAAACTCCGGATTTAGGACGACGTGATAATCGCGGGCGAGCTGGCGCGCCGTGGTGTGCGCCATTACCGATATTCTTTCGGCTTCGGCTGGATCGACATCGGAAGAAAGTCCTGCCAACGCCTTGGCCAAATCCTTGATTGACCTCTCGTCCCTCGCCAAGGTCGGATGGATCAGAACGAAGAATATAACGATCCAAAAAATGCGGCGTACCATTGTTTTCATTGGCTGATCTGGGTTTTCGCATCTCTCGAGGCGAATTGCAACGATAACCGCGTGCTGAATCCATGTATCGCTGACCCACGTCGAAATTTGTCTCACAGTCGGCAAGCCGCATGGAATTGACGCGTCAGGCAAAGAAGGCTCGCACAAAGTGTACGGACGGCACACTGTAGCTATTTAGTCATGAAAAATCGATGTCGCCTACTATTCATTTCGGTGTTTTGCATTCTCACAATTGTTCAGTCGCTGAACGCGCAAGAATCAAAGGCAGGCAAGCCGAAGCAGTTTATCTGTGTGTTGAGACTGGTTCCAAGGCTGCATTCGGATTCAGCGTGGACAAAGGAAGATAACGCCGTCCTCGAGCGCCATTTCGTTCGGTTTCAGCAGGCCGCTAAGTCTGGTCAATTGATTCTCGCGGGGCGGACATCAGAACCAGGCGACAAGACATTTGGCATTGCCATTTTTGAGGCGTCCGATGAAGACGCAGCAAGAAAGTTCATGCAAGAAGATCCGGCCGTCGCAGGCGGATTGATGACAGCGGCGCTCCACCCCTTTGCTGTCGCGCTCCAACGCAAGAATCCGTAGAGAGATGATAATCGAGAAACCTGTTATTGATGCTGTGCGAGAATTCTCGCAAAACGCCAGACTTCGTGAAAGGTGTTGTACAGCGGTGTGGGGGCGACGCGGATCACGTTCGGTTCGCGAAAATCACATTTCACGCCAGCGGTTTGGAGCTCCTTGAACAATTCTTTCGGACGTTCATGTGCCAGGATCGACAATTGGCAACCGCGCTCATCAGGATTTGCAGGTGTAATGACGGTAAATTTCTTAGATCCTATTTTCGTTAAGAGGAATTCGAGGTAGCCGGTAAGCCTGATCGATTTCGTACGCAGCGGTCCCATTCCGCCTGCGTCACTGAAGATTGCGAGAGAGGCGCGCAACGGCGCCATCGAAAGGATCGGCGGGTTGCTGATCTGCCAGCCGTCGGCCGAAGCAACTGGGATAAATTCGGGTTCCAGATGCAGTCGGAATCGCGTATCCGGATCGTTGCCAAACCAACCGGCGAGCCGCGGCAATTTCGTATTGGTCGCGTGACGCTCGTGTACGAATGCTCCTGCCACTGCGCCAGGACCGGCATTGAGATATTTGTACGAACACCAGACAGCAAAATCGACATTCCATTCGTGGAGTGAGAGCGGCACATTCCCGACGGCGTGGGCAAGATCGAATCCAATGACGATGCCGTGCTTCTGTGCTGCAGCTGTGATCCTCTTGATATCGAACAATTGACCCGTGAAGAAGTTCACACCGGCGAGCATTACCACTGCGAGTTGATCGGCATGCTTCTCGATGAGGCCGACAATATCGTCCGTTCGAATTGTGAACTCGTCTTTGCGCGGCCGCGCGAGCATGAGCGCGGTGTTAGGTTCGAGTCCATGCTGCGCGATCTGCGTTTTGATTGCGTACGTGTCCGAAGGAAACGCCGGTTCTTCCATCAAGATCTTGAAGCGCGATTTACTCGGGCGATAAAGCGTCGCCATCATCAGATGGAGGTTCACTGTGAGGCTGTTCATGCAGATCATCTCCACCGGTTTCGCGCCAAGCAGCCGCGCAGTCGGTTCGCGCAACGCTTCGTGATACGTGTACCACGGCGTCGCGGTCGCGTGGTGCGCCTCGACACCAAGCTTCGCCCAATTGTCTAATTCTTGTTCGACAATCGCCCGTGCCGCCTTTGGCATCAGGCCTAACGAATTGCCGGCGAAATAGATTAGCGCCCTGCCATCTTTTCCGAGCGGCAGATGAAATTTGTCGCGGAAACCGCGCAGCGGATCCTCGGCATCGAGCTGCTTTGCGAAACTTTCGTCAGTGGAAAAGTCCATCGTCATACTGAAGCAGCCAACGTCCAACGTCCAACCCACGTTCGCAAGGCTACGGCGTAGGAGGCGCTCAACGTCCGACGCGCGGCCCCATTTAGCCTATCAATTATTAGCTCTCAGCCATCAACTGCTTCTGACCGCCTGCATGAATTCAATAGTCGTGCCGTCTGGATCGCGGACGTATACGACGCGCTTTCCGGCGTTCGGACCCGACTGGAGAGTTTGCGGTTTGCCGGCGGCATTCCAATCGAACGCGTTAATCGCGCTCAAGATCGCTTCGAGATTGTCGACGATTAGCGCGATGTGCACGGAACTAACGTCGCAAGGCCGAAGATCGGGATGATGCTTACGCTCGGGCGGTGCGAGATATTCCAGCAGTTCGATCTTGTGGCCACCCGGTGCTTTCACGACTGCGAGCTTGATCTCAGCACCTGCAACTCCTGTTATCTCACTGGCCATTTCGCCGGTTTGATGCGCCGTATGTGAAGGTTCGAAGCCGAGAACGTCGCGCCAAAATTCCAGGGACCGCTCAAGATTAGAGACGGTGATGCCTGTGTGGTCGGCGGCAAGGATGCGAAAGCGGTTAGCCATACTTCAGTCAAACTGTAGCGGCATGCGTGTCGCCTGCAGGTTCTTTCGATCGTAGCCGACAGGGCTGCCTCTACAGAAAAAGGCCATCCGGCGTCACCGAATGGTCCAACGTATCTCGGAATTTCATTCCCTCGTAACTGGCGCTTACCGGTTTTCCCCGATAGCGGCGATGACTTTAAGCTCGATAGCAATCGGCGTTGGCAATGCGCCCACTTCAATCGTCGTGCGCGTGGGATTCGGTTTGCCGTCACCAGAAAAATATTCGGCGTACAGCTTGTTATAGATCGGAAAATCCCTTTTCATATTTGTCAGGAACACCGTCACATCGACGATGTCGTTCCAGCTTGCGCCCGCGTCTTCGAGCACCAGGCGCACATTTTCAAACACGGCGTGACATTGCGTTTCGATATCATAACCAACGACGTGGCCGGCTGAGTCGAGCGTCACACCTGGAATTTCCTTGCTGCCGCGTTTGCGGGGACCGATGCCAGACAGAAACAACAGATTCCCGACGCGTTTGGCATGCGGGAACGCGCCGACTGGTTCCGGAGCGCGCAAGCTTTCGATGTTTTCGCTCATTTATTGGAACCGCAGATTATGCCGATAAACTGGACTGCATCGCAAAGGCGAGCTGCCGCAACCATTTCCTCAATTATGATTATGACCGGTCGCGATCGCCTGCGGAGAACCGAAGCGTTTCGCTGATCGCGCGCGTGCTTTCATCGCTTCGACTGCGCGATCGCGCGGGGGCGCGGCGGTCACAAGAGAATCGAGTAAGTGTTGCGCGGTGTGAGCCACATCATCGACGGCCCGATTGAAAGCTGCCTCGTTTGCCTTGGAAGGTTTCGTGAAACCGCTCAGCTTCCGGACGAACTGAAGCGACGAAGCGCGAACCTCATCCGCCGTCGCGGGTGGACTGAAGTTGTGAAGTGTTTTGATTGCTCGGCACATGCCAAAACCATCAACACTTCCGATCAACGATCAACTACTTCGTGTTCTCTGATCACCTGACGAAGACGGATTTCTTTAATTTGCGTGGATTACGCAGATTCTTTTCGGGATGCTTTTCACCAACAGGAGTGATCAATGAAAGCAGTCGAGAAGGAAAAAAGCACTTCGGCGAAAGCTACTCTTACTTCGCGATGCACACATTCTTTGGCTCGGTAAAAAATCTCAATGCTTCCTCGCCGCCTTCGCGGCCGACGCCACTTTGTTTCATTCCGCCGAAGGGGACACGCAGATCGCGGACCAACCAGCAATTCACCCATACCGTGCCTGTGTTAATCCGTTCAGCGACACGATGAGCGCGAGTCAGGTTTTGCGTCCAGACGCTTGAGGCTAGGCCGTAGTCGCAATCATTAGCGTAATTGATCACTTCTTCTTCGTTGTCGAACGGTGTAATTGTGACAACGGGGCCAAAGATTTCTTCGCGATTTGTTCGGCAGGAAACTGGCAAGCCAGTGATCACAGTTGGCTGAAAGAAATAGCCATCACGACAACGTTCGCTGATTGATTCCGGTGCTTTACCACCGAGCGCGATCTTCCCGCCTTCTTTCTGAGCCAAATCGACGTAGAACTTGATCTTCTCGAGCTGTGTTTTGCTTGCGATAGCGCCCTGGTCGATTTTCTCGTCGAGCGGATCGCCTATTTTCAGTTGCGACGCTCTCTCGATGAAGCGCTCGACGAAATCTTTGTAAGCGGAGCGCTCTACAAACACGCGCGAGCCGCACAAACAAACCTGCCCCTGGTTTGCGAACGATGAGCGCACGCTGCCTGCAGTTGCAGCGTCGAGATCAGCGTCCGCAAAGATGATGTTCGGGTTTTTGCCGCCAAGCTCCAATGAGACTTTCTTGAATAACGGCGCACCGGCCTCTGCAACTTTGCGACCGGTCACGGTGCCGCCGGTGAACGAGATAGTGTTGATCTTTGGATGCGCGGTAATCGCTGCACCGACATTTGGCCCGGTGCCATGTACGACGTTAAGGACTCCGCTCGGCAAACCGGCTTCGTCCACGATCTCACAAAGCATATAGGCCGTCATTGGGGTGAGCTCGCTTGGTTTTGCAATGGTTGTGTTACCGACGGCGATGGCCGGGGCGATTTTCCAGCTCAACAAATAGAGCGGGAGGTTCCATGGCGAGATTAGTCCGGCAATGCCGCGCGGCTGTCGCAAGGTGTAGTTGAACGCGACATCGTCTGTGATGTGCGCTTCGGATTCGGTATGCAGGATTGCCGTCGCAAAAAAGCGGAAGTTGCTTGCAGCGCGCGGAATATCCAGAGTGCGTGCCAGTGAGAGTGGCTTACCAGTGTCGATCGATTCAGCGCGCGCGAGCTTTTCCAGGTCGCGCTCAATCAGGTCGGCGATACGGAGCAGAACTTTTGACCGCTCGGCCACCGACCTTCCAGACCAAGCAACGAACGCTTTCTCTGCGGCGGCGACAGCGGCTTCAACGTCACTCGCGTCGCCATCCGCCACTTGCGAGTACGGCTTGCCGGTCGCCGGCTCGATATTGTTGAGGTACTTTCCGCTGATTGGATCAACGAATTGGCCGTCAATGAAGTTTTGGATCTGCGGTAATTCGCTGCGCACGTGAGAGTTTAAACGCTGAACCTGCTTTCGCCAATGGTGTGGCGTTACAGGTGCCCCTCACCATCCAACACTGCCTGCGAGATACGGCTCGACAGATATTGACTGCGGTAGATGCGCCTTCGTTGTGTGTACACTGGAACACCGCCCTTTGTGCGTCAGAGGGAAATGTCCTTACGCACTTTGCCGATCACCGTTTTGAGGTCCTCGACGCTTTCGAACCGAAATGTGGGGGAAATTTGGGCCAATGCTGAGTGGGAAAGTGGGCGTTTGTTTCTTTTGCTCAACGTAATCGCAAAATGCCCTAAGGCATTCATTCGCGATCTTGGGCAACGCCACGCCATAGACTTGATCGATTCCGTCGATCCTGACCTTTAATTCTCTCGGAATTCGAATCGTCAGGCGCGCATCCTTCTTCATTTCCACCAGTTTCCGGGGTTCTCCAGTCTTGCTCATACCAATATCTACGGAACGGCGCGGCTGAAGTTTCGTCTTTTTTTGTATGAAGTGAAAGATTTTCCCAATAGCCGATGGTGGTCCAGGCGGTCATATCCGTCAATTTCGCGTAAAAGACCACTGTTGACAACATTGTCGGCCAATGCTGACATAGGCGTCCATCGAAGCACATTTTTTCGATTGGCAGAAAGGGAGGAACAATGTGTAAATTTCAGAACTTCTGCAAAGGTGCCATCGTTATCCTGATCTGGAACGGCTCGTCTGCATTCGCAACGGTCTATGATTCCGATGGTTCATCCACAAACATTCAATTCATCCATGACAACCAGGCGCAGGACGGCGACACAATAACGCTGCCAGCCGGCACGTTTACTTGGAACACTAGCGTAAGTTTCACAAAGGCCGTCAACGTAGTCGGGGCGGGCATTGGAAACACCACGATAAACGACAATGTTCCCAAGGACGGAACCAACGCTTCAATCCTGTGGAGGTTCAACGTAGCGGCAGGCAAGTCCATTGATGTCAGCGGCATCACCGTGCACGGCCAAGCTCAAGACACGTCAGGCTGGCAGCTTGGAACTCTGGCGTTTGCAGGGTTTTCTCGGGCTGTCCGGGTCCACAATATCCAGCTCGTATTGCCGGGAACATTGGGTGTGGTCTTCTGGGGCGATATTTGGGGCGTTGTCGACCATAGCGATTTTCAATGCGCCAACGGCAAGATAGCCATTCTGGTCCGGCACAACAACTGGCCTGGAGCCAGCGGCCAGTTTGGAGACGGTAGCTGGTTTGATTCAACCCAGCTTGGCAGCGGCAAAGGCGTTTACGTCGAGGACTGCACCTTCACCGGGAACGGTCAGGGAGGAAATCCCTGCATAGACGGAGACAACGGAGGCCGGTTTGTGTTCCGCCATAACACCATTACCAACAACAACGTTGGATGGCATGGCACGGAAGGTAACCGCGACCAAGGTACGCGCAGCTTTGAGGTTTACCAGAACACGTTTACGACGAACATGGTGATAGCGCGTTGCGTGCAACTGCGTGGCGGCACAGGCGTTGTATGGGGCAACACGGCATCAGGAATCGGCGGGATCACGGGATACATTGATTTCATTACATGCCTGAACTTCCGAAGCTTCACCCCTTACGGCGCCCCGTGGTATAGCCCTCCCAATGCTGTCTGGGATCAGAACGCGGACTCAAGCGGATACCTTTTGATTGACCAGATCGGCTCGGGCCAGCAGAGCGACCCTGTCTTGCGCGACGGCAACGCTAACCCTTACAACGGAACAACGGGCGTACCTGGCTGGCCACACCAAGCGCATGAGCCAGCCTACGTCTGGAGCAACAACTGGACGCCGGTTCCGAACAATCCCGGCAGCTATATCGGCGTACAGCAAACTCTGCAGATCGTAGTTGGCCGAGACGTCATTGATAACGGCAACACACCAATGCCGGGATACACGCAATACGTGTATCCGCATCCATTGGTTCGAAACCCGACCCCGACGCCCACAGCCACGGCGAGCCCATCCGCCACCGCGACAGCAACACCTACAGCCACAGCAACACCGACCGCGCTAGCCACGGTGACGCCTACACCGAGCGCCGCAGGGACTCCAGCGCCGCCAAGTAACATGGTTGCCGTGGCACAGACGACTAACACGATTGCCCTCGGATGGCAGAACAACGACGCCTATGATGTGATAGACGTTTACCGGAGCACGGACAATATCAATTTCGCGAACATTACCGAGATTCTCGGCACACGAACCGGAATGAACGATTCCGGCCTTACCGCGGGCACAACATATTACTACAAAGTCCGCGGACACAACGCCAACGGTTATTCGGATTACTCGAACACCGCCAGCGCGAGAACACTCGGCGGTGCTTCACCCACACCAACCACAACCCCGAGTACAACCCCTACAGCTACATTTACGCCAACGCCCACGGCGACAGCCACATTTACGCCAACGCCCACGGCGACAGCCACATTCACGCCAACGCCCACGGCTACGGCAACTGCAACCCCTACAGCTACGGCGACAGCAACTGCCACAGCAACTGTCGCTCCCAGCCCAACGCCTACAGCTACAGCAACCGCGACGGCGACACCGACAGCCACGGCGACGGCAACTGGCACACCAAGCCAAATCACGCTCAGCGCTCGCGGCTATTTGGTTAATGGGCGACGGAGAGCGGACCTGTCCTGGAGCGGCGCGACTTCGAATCTCGTCGATATTCGTCGTAACGGCGCATTGCTCGTCACCAGCGCAAATGACGGTTTCTACACCGATCGGATCGGTGGCCGTGGCCCGGGCACGTTCACATATCGAGTATGCAACGCAGGCACCAACACCTGTTCAAATCAAGCGACCGTGACATTCTGAGATTTGGCGATCTGCTCCTACGTGCAAGTCGCGCATTAGTCCGCTGCCACAACTGCCCGTGCATCCGACAGGTTTAGCTATAGCCGTCGTGGATCCTCGGTTTTCTCGCTCGAATCGTGGTGACAGAGCGCAAAGCTTAACGAGAAACAGGTAGGCCGCACCAGCGTGATCCGAAACCGGTTGAGCAATCGAGTTAAGCAGCGATTAAAGCTGCCGGATTACCGTGGATATTAGCATTGACGCAAACAGCTTCTCATCGCAAAGACTCCCCAATTGCTTTCGTGCACTATTCAATGCCGCGCGCGTCAGGAAGATTGCCTCGCGAGGATCGTCAGTTAGTTCGGAAGCGAAGCTGTAAATCGCGGGGTAGTAACGGACGACCAAAGTATCAAAAAACGCGCCTTTTGTTTTGATCGCCGGCTTTCCTTTTCATTCGGTCGTTGTAGAATGCCGTGCAGCACACGGCGGCGACCAGTGGGGAGTGCTTTTCATCTGTCCCTTCGTTCTACTGAAATGGCGGAACAAAGTTCCCGAACGAAGTCCCCGGGGTCGTTATGTCCTCGCCTCGCGGAGGATTTGTAACCTTTCAAGCCAGACTTTTTTACCGCTTCTTGTGCTCCTAAGATGAAGGCGTAGCTGACCAACCGCTCCCTGAAGGCCAGGGCCGCCAGTAAAAACGTCTAGTCCTTCGTCAAACCCCCAAGAAATGAAAATGCCAGGTTCGCCGCGATGAAAAGGAGAACGAGGTCAATCACCCCGACTTTCCACCCAAAGCGCCAGAAAGCGACTCCAACCAGTATGAAACATACAATGCTCAACAATCCGTGCAGGACCTGCCCGGTGAGTCCTGACAAGAACCCGCCCCCGCTAGACACGACGGCTCCGGTAATCGCACTGATAATCAATGTGGCGACAATGAGTAATACCATGTGACTCGCAGCGGTGCGCCGACGATCTCCGGCCTGCACACGGCGGCTATCATGCGGGAGCAGAGGCTGTACCAAACGTTATGGCCATTCGTCTAAATGATATAAACCTCTGTGAAGCCTCTCTTTTGGTTTTCGGTGATTTCCCGCGCCTGTCTTATGCGAGCGGCTTCCCAACGCTAGCGATTAATGGGCCAAAATGACCGGACTTCTGTGGATACTTTATGCCAAATGGTTATGCCTCAGTCGGGAGCTCGTAATGAGTACTTGAAAATCGATGCACCGGTGAGGGAGGGATTCGAACCCTCGGTAGCCTTTTGGGCTACGGCGCTTTAGCAAAGCGGCGTTTTGCTAGGTAAGACACTTGCAATTGCTATATTTTTGCTATTTCAAGCGCCCCCGCGAACCGCAGGACGAATGCCGCCGGGCATGTCATCGGCAACTACAGATCACTCTCGTGTGAATAAGTTGAAATGTTCGAATTCTAAAAGTCTAGTTCACTTGGTAATGGCCAAACACATTCTGACACTCGTCAAGGAATTGTCACAGATGAGCAAGACCCGTGCTCCCTCAAATGTTAATACGGTGGTCGAACTCGTTCATGCTCTTCCAGAGGAGCTAAACAAACTGGAGCCTGAGGATTTTCCTGCTGATGTACAATCAGAATTTGTGCTCGTTCGAAACCGAGTGAGAGGACTCAGCGGCAAGACTCGCTGGGACATTGGTGATTTTCCGAGGGTCGCTGAAACGGCTTCTCGATTAGTGACAGTTCTCGAAAAATATCAGGGGCGCAAAGAACCCGTGCTACGCTCGTTACCCTTTGTCAAAAACGCGGCTCTTCGAAAACTTGTGGAACGTGATCTCAATG
>JBEDUS010000140.1:0-17916 GCA_040414975.1 Candidatus Udaeobacter sp. | reverse complement strand
CTAAGTAAAAGGAAGTAACCGCTCGCTAGGAAGCGGCGTAAGCCAGCGACGGGTTGCTATCCTAACACTACCGCCTCAACAAAACGTCGCCATCAGGCGCGTAGCGCGCGCGCGGGGCATCGTAGCGGCGCATCGCACGGCGCTAAAGCGAGAGGGAGAAAAATTTTTAGGCGGCGCGTGTGAGCGGATGGAACCGCCGGCGGCTCGATCTTGCGCGGGGGGGCCGCCGGCGTATGGCGCCGGGGACTGCCGCCGCCATGCGCTAGGGCGCCGCGCCGTTCCGCCAAGGGGATCTCCCTCGCCCTAGCGCGCGCGCCGCGCCGCTCGCAAGCCGTTTCGAACACGAAGCGCAGACGCACGCGCGAGCGCTAACAACCGCGTGTGACGTTTATTGACCGTCTGAAGGTCGTTTATGCCCTTTATGGTTGTCGCTCATGTTACCTTATGTCCTAGGCAAGGATTCGTTAGCTAGGTCGGTTGTTGGATTTCGTAGCCAGCGAACGCTCCGATCACGGCGCCTATTCCACCAAGGACTGCACCAATTAAAAATGACTTTCCTGCTGCCACGTAAAGACACGCGGCGCTAAGGCCGCCTAAAACGATGCGGGCCAATAGTGATCCGAACGCGGTTCGCTTCGGAGTCTTGTGCAGTTTATCGGCGATTAACTCTCCAATCGCGAGCACGGAGAATATCGCGACCGCTGTTCTTGATCCCATAAACGCAAGCGGAGAGCCGTTCAGATTCAGCCAGTCAAAATGCGCAGCCCATGCAATGACGGCGACTGGTAGTAACGAACGCAAACCAGCTACAATTCCGATTCCAATTGCGAAAACGAAGATGTTGGTCATGAACGATTCTTTTTGAAAATGAACGACGACTCCGATTTTTGTTCCGGTGACGGATTGGGATTATTTCATTTTAGCCGGATTGTATGGTTGCCAGTTGCCTGACACCGGCTCCAGCCACTCAATCTTACCAGACTTCCGATAAACCCGGTAGCGATCGACTACGGGGCTCGTTTCGGGATCTCCGCCGCATTTGGCGTTATGATTTTCGCGGAGCACAAACCCAAAATAGGCTTCGGTCGTCTCTTCAGTACCGTAGGTAACACAATTTAGTGAGATTCGGTTCTTATAAATGCCGTCGTGCTTAAGAGTATGCCCGAGCAAATCCAGGGCAGCGTCTTCATCCAGTGGATGGGGACGCGGATCAGCCTGGGCGACGATTAGTGAAACCAGAACGCCGGTGACAACCGCTGCTACAGCTACTCGCAAAATGTGATTCATCCACCTAACGAGAGGCAGCAAATAGACATTAGTTGGATTCAAACTTCGGTTTCTTGGTTGAGACCCTTTTGTACGTTCCTTCGGCGGTCACGTTGAAACCAAAGCCGCAAATGCCGGTCTGGGTCACCACGAGCTTGCCACCAGTAAATTTCATCGTGATCTGGCATTCTTCTTCCGCGCCCTCGGGTTTGAAGATGGCGGTATCGCCTTCAATCGTCGCGACGCCGCTGCCTTGGCCTTCGTTGGCGCTGGAGCCCTGCGGTGTTTTGTATTCGTACACGCCCAAAAATTCGACCTGGAGACGCTGCTGACCCAGTGCCCAGATTTTGAATTCACCATATTTTGTTTTCCAGGTACCGTTCACTTCAGCGGCTGTAACGCTCTTGTCGCTGCCGGCCTGCGCCGTAACAATTGAGGCGAGTGCGAAGCACATCGCCGAGACTCTCAATACGTTTCTCATGATGGTCACGGACGACGGAATATCCAGTAAGCAAGACAAATACAAGACGAAAATGAACACCGGTTTGCTCGTCGAGATGTTTTTGTACCTGCCGCCGACGTGGGCGGATTTACCCAAGTCGCGCCGGTCAGTCTGTACGGCGACAAGCTTGTCGCGCGTGCACTTTAAGGTGATTTGGCAATCGGCGTCCGCGTACTCGGGTCTGAAGATGGCGGTGTTGCTGCGGATGGTCGCAATGCCGTGACCCTCGCCTGCGTTGGCTGTCGCTCCGGCTCTCGTTTTGCTCGGCGGCGACGGAGAATTCGACGCGGAGGCGGTGGTATCGAGCGCCCAATGTTGAATTCGCCCTGAATAACACGACACAACAGTCTTCTAGTTAGGTAGATGACAAGGCAGGCGATCGTACTGTGCTGCGCAGGCGTGTGGATCTTCGAAAATGCTCCGACTAAGGAGCGATTCGCAGCTTTCCCAAATCTTCAATTAGTCGAATAATCAGGGCAGTTCCAACCCGTTTGGTGACTCGCGCCAAGTCCTCTGCCGGTCTCCCTCTGAAAATATTCATGGAACAAGAGCAAGTCGCGCCAATGTGGATTATTCGCCCAGTGCGCGTCGCCACCGTGGATTCATCCGCTAGCCGAGACGTTTTTCAAATCGAGCGCGACCGACTACCAGAGCGAGTCCACTTTTTAGCGAAGCTGCCGTTGAGAACTGTCGAAAACCCGTGTTGATAGCCCTAGGACTCTCGCGCACACAGCAGCTCGCTTTTTGTGTCTGGTAGTTTGGTCGGTGCTGCTCCATTGGGGCCGGACTGACCGAGCTCTTTCTCAATTTCATCTCGAGCGGCGCTGAACTCTTTTACCGCCCGACCCATACCTCGGGCAAGCTCAGGTAACTTCTTCGCGCCGAACAGTAGCAACACGATGAGTAGGATTACCATCAAGTCCGGCCCCATTAAATTCATGATACTGGCGATCGTATTAAGCATAAAAGCATCTCAGGTATGTTTTGGCTTGTGAGAAAGTTGTGCGTGTTCCACGCATTCCTACCGAATTAGCCAGGTTATATTCCCAAAAGGTGATCTTCCGGATGGTTTGGCTGTGTGTCTCCGCGGGGAGAGGGTCGATCTACCAGGCCTGCCTTGTCAGATGAAGTGGAATAAAGAAGGGGTAAAGTCGGTTCTAATAACTGGATGATAAAATGTATGAAGCACAAAAAGCTTATTGCAGTGACAGTCGCTTTTACACTTTGCGCTTTTACAGGCTCAAACGTAATGGCGCGCGGCGGTGGCGGTCACGGTGGCGGCGGCTTCGGCGGCGGCGCCTTCGGTAGAGGCGGCTTTAACGGCGGTGCTTTTCGCGGTGGTTTTCGTGGCGGTGGCTTTCGCGGCGATCGGTTCCACCGTCGCGACTTCGATCGGTTTTTCTTCTTCGGCGATTTTTCGGACCCGTTCTTTTACTATCCCTATTCGTACTACGGATACTATCCCTACGGCGGGTATCCTTACGATTACGGATACGATTCTTCCAATCAACCCGTTTACCAAGGCAGCGGCGGAAATAGCAGCGCTTTGGTTAGGCAAGTCCAGCTTCGTTTGGGTCACGCAGCTACTATCATGGCTCGATCGATGGCGTGAGCGGCAATCAAACGCGGAAGGCGATCCGTGAATATGAGCGCGCTGACGGCTTGCAAGAGGATGGCAAGATTGGCCGACGACTGCTCGCAGCCATGGGCTTGGAGTACGGGGTGTTAAATAATCGGCGTTCGCGTGATCGCTTCCGTCCGAGTGTCTTATGAGGAGGTGAAGACTCTCATCGCCGTTGCCTACCTCATAATGCGCTTCAGGTCATTCGTGTTTCTTGCCATTTGGATTTTGTGTGGCCGAGCCGAGGCTGGCTCCATCGTTGTCACTGTAAAAGACGGCGAAGGCGTACTCGTTTCTGACGTTGTAGTCTATGCGAAATCAAATAACCCGGTCGCCTCGCGCGAAAAGAAGCAGGCAGTGATCGAACAACGAGATAAGGAATTTGTTCCCTACGTAACGGCGATCCAGGTCGGCACATCCGTGATTTTTCCGAACAAGGACAACGTCCGCCATGATGTTTACTCCTTGTCGCCAGCAAAGGAATTCGAGCTGCCGCTTTACGCTGGTACTCCGGCCGAACCGGTCATATTCGACAAGGAGGGATTCGTCACGCTCGGATGCAACATTCACGACTGGATGGTCGCTTACATAGCGGTGTTGCCGACGCCATACTTTCAGGTCACCAGCAAAGACGGGCGTGCCGTGCTGGAAGATTTGCCGGCGGGACAATATTCGGTCGAAGTTTGGCAACCATCTCTCAAAGGTTCGCCGGGAAAATTCGCGCAACATGTCGATCTCGTCGAAGGATCGAAAGAGCTGCTCTTCACTTTGGATCTGAAGCCAGACTTTCGAGCAAAGAGACCGCCGTCGTCATCGACAGGAGGAGATCGCTGAAATTTCGTTTCCATAGTTTCAGGGGACAGCTTCTCTTTTTTCTAATCGCGCTTTTGACGCTGCTCCAAAGTGCCACTTATGTGGTGGTGAGGCGGGCCAATCGCCAACACGCGCTCGCGCAAATTGAGGCAAGGCTGCGCGTGGGCGCGCAGATTTTCCAGAAACTCATCGAGCAACGAAATCTTCAGATCACAAACACTGCGGCGATCATTTCTCGCGACCATGCTTTTCAACTCGCTTTTGCCGGCGCCGAGAAAGATCGCGCCACGACTTTGTCAGCCTTGGAAAGTCTGCAGAATCGGAGCAAGGCGGATGTCGTTCTTATCGCTTCGCTTGACAAGGAATTGCTCTTCGATACGCGCGAGCCAGAGCTGCACGGAGTTCCATTTCCTTTTCCGAAGCTAATTGAAAAAGCGGAATCATTGGAGACCACCTATGCGTTCGTGCTTCTCGGAAAAGAACTTTACGCGATGGCGATCACGCCGCTTTTGGCGCCCGATCCGATCGCCTGGCTTTGTCCCGGCTTTGACATCGATGATGAGTTTGCGCGGGAGATCAAAGCCTACTCCGATTTGGAGATTACGTTTTTTGATCAATCCCATCCGGACAACGACGCTCTCCTCGCCACTACTTTCGATCGGCGAGAGCGCGACGCGTTGATTTCGATTCTGCGCAACCGCACAGTCATTCCACAACAAATTTCCAATCTTAGGTTGGGCCAAGAGAGTTACGTTAGCTACTCCTTCCTGCTTCCGACTGAAACAGGAACAGTTGTCGCGCTGCTGCAACGCTCTCTTGACAAAGAACTGGCGCCTTATCTTCGCCTTGAGCGCACCTATTTGATTCTCGCTCTTCTCGGGTTGGCGATTTCGGGTGCGATTGGAATTTGGATTGCGCGCGGCGTTTCAAAACCGGTTCTGCAGCTTGCCGAAGGCGCGCGCAAAATCGGAGAAGGCGACTACCAATATCGCGTGAAGGTAGACCAGCCGGATGAAATGGGACTGCTCGCTGCTTCTTTTAATCATATGAGCGAAGGTCTGGCGGAGCGGGATCAAGTTCGCGATTTACTTGGCAAAGTCGTCTCGCCCGCAGTGGCAACGGAATTGTTGCGCAAGGATGTGACGCTGGGAGGTGAAGAGCGCGAAGTGACTGTGCTTTTTTCCGATGTGCGCAACTTTACCAGCATGTGTGAAGCGCTTGCTCCTCAGGAAGTATTGGGAATCCTAAACCGCTATTTCACGCGCATGAGAGCGATTGTGGAAGCGCATGGGGGCGTCGTCGACAAGTATGTGGGTGACGCCATCATGGCGTTATTTGGCGCGCCGCTCGCCAATACCGACGATGCCGATCGGGCCATGAAAACAGCGCTCGAAATGTGTGAAGCCCTGGATGAATTAAACTCGGAATGGCGGGTTCGCGGCCGTCCGGCGATCAGTGTCGGTATTGGAATTAACACTGATGTAGTCATCGCCGGAAATATGGGTTCGCAGACGAGATTGAATTATACGGTGATAGGCGATGGAGTGAATCTCGGAAGCCTCCGCCTGCGACGACGAAAGTGAGCAATCGACTTCGAATTTCTGGATCGGGCTCCGTTTCGGCTTCTTCAAGTGTGCGCACGAGTTGATTGCGCAGATACAGCGCGTCGCTCAGGTATTTGAAGGGGCAGGCATGTTCACGCATGCCCGGTATCTTTGAGTAATCCAAGCGCGTCCCCATGGCGATCACCAGATGATCGTATTGAAGGGAAATGGATGTTGGACGTATGCCGGGACTAAGCGTGACCCGCCGCGCTATAGGATCAATTGATTCGATTTCGCGCGTGTACAATTGCGCCTTCGGCGCCATGCGGCGAATGGGCGCGATCACGTGATTAAGTTGGACCGAGCCTGAGATGACTTCTGGTAACAACGGTTGGAAGACGATGTAGTTTTCCCGGTTAACCAACACGATCTCGATTTCTCTTAATTCCCGCGATGAAAATAGCTTTCCGAGATAAACTGCGATATAGACCCGACCAAATCCGCCGCCGAGGATGACAATTCGCTTCTTGCGCGGTTTACGGGTTATTCGGACGATCAATGGATTTTCTGTAGCGAGCATTGCGGTGGAAAGCGCCGAAGACCTAGCAGATAAGCAGTAAATTGCTGCGTCGAGCGCTGGCTCCCTGTTTGCGTTTAAAGTTCGAACTGCGTTATTTTGCTCTACCCCAGCTGAGTCAGCTCCGGCTCAATTTCACCTCGGGCGGCGGTGAACTCCTTAACAGCCCGACCCATACCTCGGGCGAATTCGGGCAACTTCTTCGCGCCGAACAGGAGCAAGCCGATGAGGAGGATTACCATCATGTCCGGCCCCATTAGATTCGTGATACTAGCGATCGTAATAAGCATAAAAAATCTCAGTTATGTCCTAATTCGTAAGAAAGTTCTGCGGTGTTCAATCCATTGATATCGAATTAGCAGAGTTATATTCCCAGAAATCGTCGCCAAATGTGTGCCTCGCGGATTTGGGGATGAAAGTTCGATCCACTAGGCCCAACCATGGGCTTGAGCTAAGGGGTTGCCGCACGATTTGAATTCGGCTGGTTTGGACGGTGTCAACGCTGCCACGTTGGCGACCTAGCGGATTTATGTTTCCCAAGTTGATGTGCGCGGTTCGTTGACTCGCTGATCGGCGTGAGAGGATCTGCTCTCCCGCGGAGCATTTCCCGTGTGGATGGAATAAAATGACTGAACGCTGGTCTAGTACTGTGACGCGTTGAGATATGCTTCCTCGAAAATTGCTATGGCTTTGGCACTGAAAACACAGCATACTTTCGAAACTCAAGATTTCGAATCGTCTCGGAAGATTGTGAAGTTTGCCGTAGTCAAGAAGCCCGAACCGGATGACGCTGAGAGAGCGCAACTGGCGTCGTTTGAAGAGACGATGCTGCCTCATCTTGACGCGGCGCACAATTTGGCCCGGTGGCTGGTGCGCGATCAACAGGATGCGCAAGACGTCGTCCAGGAAGCGTATCTGCGTGCGTTCAAATCGTTCAGTGGGTTCCATGGTTCCAACGGACGGGCGTGGTTGCTCACGATTGTTCGAAATACCTCCTACACTCTGCTAAAAAAGAATCGGGTAGCCGATCTTACTACGACTTTCGACGAAGAGATCCATAACACGGGCCACGACTCGGTCAGCCCGGCAACGATTCTTGAGCACACTGAAGACGCAGAACTAATGAGGAATGCGATGGACGAATTACCGGCAGCGTTCCGAGAGATCTTGACGCTGCGTCACCAGGAAGATTTATCGTATAAGGAGATAGGCGAGATCCTGAAAATTCCCACCGGCACAGTCATGTCACGACTCGCCCGCGCGCGG
Organism: Candidatus Udaeobacter sp.; assembly: GCA_040414975.1. Lineage (GTDB taxonomy): Bacteria > Verrucomicrobiota > Verrucomicrobiia > Chthoniobacterales > UBA10450 > Udaeobacter. Next base: position 10,327 of record JBEDUS010000140.1, on the reverse strand, counting down.
GCCAAACTCAGGGAATGTTTAGTCAGTCACGTAAGTCAGGAGAAATAAGGTGAACTGCGAAGAGATTAGAAATTTAATGGATGCTTACCTGGATGGCGAACTGGATCCCGTGACCAGCCAGAAAATCGAACAGCATTTGAGAGACTGCCGCAAGTGTGAGCAAGCCTATGAAGTGGAGACCGCGATGGTTCACGCTATTAGCCAAGCCGCACCATATTACAAAGCGCCTATCGAACTGCGGGAGCGAATTCAGTTTTCGTTACGAAAGGCCATCGGCGCGACCACCAGCCGCGGCGCTGCAGGGGAGGATCCGTTACGTGTCAGGCGTCCCGAAGCGGTGCGCCGTCGCGTTTTCTCTGAGATGCCGTGGAACTGGTTAGCCCTGGCCGCAGCTATTGTACTGGCGGCAATTATTGCTTCGAGCTTCTTGCCTAGACTATGGCAACCGCGGGCCGATCAGTTCCTCGCGACACAACTTATAGCGAGCCATGTTCGCTCGCTCATGGCCAGCCATCTGACAGACGTGGCATCGTCCGATCAACATACGGTTAAACCGTGGCTCGATGCAAAGCTCGATTTTGCAGCCCCAGTGGTGGACCTCTCCAGTGAAGGTTTTCCTTTAATAGGCGGCCGCCTTGATTACCTCGATAACCACGCGGTAGCGGCTCTGGTTTACCAAAGGCGAAAGCATTTCATTAATCTGTTCGTTTGGCCGACAACGCCGGGGGATAGCAAAGAGCAAAAGATGGTGGAACGCCAGGGCTATCACCTACTGCATTGGAGTGACGGCGACTTTAATTATTGGGTCGTATCCGATGTGAACGCTAGCGACCTGCAGAAATTCAAGCAGCTTTTTGAAGGACAAATCGCACACCATTAACGGCGCCCAGAGCCTTAGCTGCGGCGACGGTAGCTTCGGAAAAGCCCACCCAGCCCACGCGCTGCCAATGTAAGCGCGATCGGGTTCGCTAGATAACTGCCCGGCTCAGGCTTCGTTTAACCGCCGACATCCAGGGCGGCCTGTTCGAGCCTCTGGTTTCTGCAATCACGCCATTCTTGACGCGGCTGGAATATACCTCGCACCAAAACGGTATGGATAAGTGTAATGGAAAAGGAATTTAAAAATGAAAACCTTCATTGTTTATGATTTAGACTCAAAAATGCCCGTTGCCGTTGGCGAACAAATAAGCGCAGAAACTGCGCGATATTGTGCAAGCGCAGTGACTGGAACTTTCCACGCAAATCTTTTCGCCGAAGAAATTGATTTGGAAAAAAAATTACCTGCTCAACTAAATTAGTTTTAGCAAAACAAAAGGCTTTCGTTATGTCAGCTTCCCTGGTCCGTCAGAATAGGAGCGCTATTTGGAGTGCCTCGATGCTCTCAGCACTTTTGAGACAGCTGAATATGAGCACTCTGGCATTAGCCCTATTCGTTGCCTTGGCCCTTTTCAGTGCTCGCGGTGGAGAACCGGGGACTAGAGTGTCGACTCATGCCAGAGACACACAGTCTAAGTTAGTTACTAGGCCTTGCGACCTCACCCGTCTTGGGCTGCAAGAAGTTCAAGTTCACGAATTCACCGCCAAAGAATTTCGGGAATAAAAGCGCGCCGAATTGGTAAAGAAAGGTGTAAGGCAAATTTAAACAACTAAGAAGGCAAACAAATATGTCTGACTACATTTCTCACGATCACGAACACGATGGGATTGATCGCCGCGGCTTCCTGAAATGCATGGCGTGGGCCGGCACGGGAGTGCTTTGGACAGTAAGCGGCGGCGTCCTCGTGTCCAAAACCCTTGCTCAAATTGCAAAGGCTGGAAAGCCGGTACCCGCTACCGATTTAAGCTTTCTGCAGATTAGCGACAGCCATATCGGGTTTAACAAAGCGGCGAATAAGGATGTTACCGAGACATTTAAGATTGCTCTCGACCGCATTAACGCGATGCCTACTCCACCGTCGTTCCTTATCCACACGGGAGATATCACTCAGCTATCCAAACCTGAGGAGTTCGACACCTTTGACCAGGTACTGAAGAGCTGCCGAGTTAAGGATGTTTTTTTCGTTCCCGGCGAGCACGATGTGCTCAATGATGGTGGAAAGCTTTACCGTGAACGGTATCTGAAGAGCGTTGAAGGCAAGGGCTCTGGCTGGTACAGCTTCAATAAAAACGGCGTCCATTTCATCGCGCTAGTGAACGTCCTTGACCTTCAGGCAGGCGGGCTTGGGCAGCTCGGCGACGAACAACTTGAATGGCTCGAAGACGACGTGAAAGGTCTTGGCTCGGACACTCCGATTGTGGTCTTTGCGCACATTCCGCTCTGGACGGTTTACCCACAATGGGGATGGGGAACCAGTGATAGCGAACGCGCTCTTGGATATCTGAAACGCTTTGGTTCGGTGACCGTGTTAAACGGCCACATTCACCAAGTCCTTCAGAAGGTCGAAGGCAACGTGACCTTTCACACGGCGATGTCCACCGCGTTCCCGCAGCCCGCACCCGGAACTGCACCATCGCCCGGGCCGATGACTGTGCCAGCTGAAAAGCTGCGAAGCATGCTCGGCCTGACAAGCGTTCAATACAAACAAGGCAATACGGGGCTGGCCGTCGTCGACTCAAACCTTAGCTAGATTCCATCGAAACTATAACAACTCGAACCTATGAAGACGTTCAATAGTAAAATCAAAATCGCAGCGCTCTTATGTGGCATCAGTTCTTTGTCTCTCTCGGCCTTACCCGGCGAGATGAAGGACACGGGGAGCAGTGGAGCCGGTCAAAACAGAATCGAGATCAAAGACTTCGCCTTCAATCCTCCGACCGTTACTGTGAAGTCGGGCGAGAAGGTCACCTGGATTAACCGGGACGAGGAACCGCACACCGTTGTAAGCGTTGAGAAGCAGTTTAAGAAATCGTCTGCGCTCGACACTGATCAAGAATTTACGATCACAGCAGGCGCTCCCGGCACTTATACCTACTATTGCTCAGTTCACCCGAAGATGACTGGGACAATTGTAGTAGAGAAGTAGGCAGCCGCGATTGGAAGCGATAAGAGGATGCCGCCTTAGTGACACCCAATGTCGACAAGAATTATGACTACATTTCTAGCAGCATCGGTAAATCCCTTCGATCTGAAGGCGGCCCTCCTCGCAGGGCACGCCCAGCACCCCGTGATCGTTCATTTTCCGATTGCCCTCTTTATTACAAGCGCCGTCTTCGACATCCTCGGGGTCTGGCGAAAGCAACCGATTCTGGCAGCAGTCGGCTACTTCAATCTCCTTGGAGCAGCATTAACGGTCCCGTTAGCGATCGCGACTGGCCTCGGCGCCTGGCAGTGGCAGCTCGAAGGCGCGGCACTAAAAGGCAACCTAGGGCTGCATGTGATTTGCGCGCTGACTACTGCGGCGCTCATTGTTAGTCTTTGTTGGAAACGGTTACGGCTTCGGGCGAAGGGTAAGTCGCCGCGCGCCTCCTACTTCGTAGTCATGGCACTGGGGTTAATGATGATTACTCTCACAGGGCATCTCGGCGGAATCCTGAGCGGCGTTGAGACGCCATGAGTGCGACGTAACCGACACTCAGGAGAGTGAGATCGCCTTTGTTCACCGTTAGTTCCAGGGACCTTGTTTCGCCTCTCTCCTTGGGCAAGGGGAGAGGACTAAGGTGAGGGGTCAGGAGCTACGCAGGTAGCATGATTCCCAGGGAACAACCCTCACCCTCTCCTCTCGCTTGGGAAGGGAGAGGGGACCTTTGGCCGCGCGTGCAACCCGCCCGGAGGACAACTGACCGTAGCTGATACTACCGGAACGAGTATCCCATTATTTCAAATATTTATCGAACCATCCGATTGTCTGTTCCAGTCGATCGGCCTGGTTTTTCGGATCTAGAAAGAGATGGCCTTCGCCCGGATAAATGATGAGTTGCGTAGGCACCCCGATTGTCTTTAAGGCATGCCAGAATTCGTATGATTGGGGTGCAGGGCATTCGGCGTCGTGCTGGCCGACAATCACGAGGGTAGGGGTCTTTACGTTTTTGATGAAGTGAATGGGAGAACTTTTCTGGTAAACGGCAGGATCATCGTAGACTGATGCGCCGAAGAACGGGATCATCCATTGGTCTATCAAGTTTTGACCATAGTAACTTTGCCAATTCGCAATACCAGCGCCGGCAACTGCGGCATGGAAACGATCGGTCTGCGTGACAGTCCACATGGTCATGTAGCCACCGTAGCTCCAGCCGGTCACGCCGAGTCGCGCGGGATGGATCGGATATTTTTTTATTGCTGCATCGACTCCTGCGAGGATGTCGCGAAGATCGCCTCCGCCAAAATCTTTCACATTAGCGCGAGTAAACGTTTCGCGCTGGCCGTAACTGCCACGAGGATTTGGCATCAGCACGTAGTAACCGCGATACGAGAGCGCGGCTATGATGGCTCGCGACATTCCAAAGCCTGCGGGCCAGTCGGGTGTCGTTGCGCTTGAAGGTCCGCCATGGATGAGAACAACCATGGGGTATTTCTTGCCGGACTCGATCTTTGCAGGCGGCACAAGCCAGCCCTGAATATTGAAGCCCTCATTTGTCCACTCCAGGCTCTCTGCTTTGCCCCAGGTCGCCGATAGCGCGGAGTTGTTGTGGGTCATCTGACGCCATTCGCCAATCGGTCCAACCCAGATCTCCGGCGGAGTATCAAAAGTGCTGCGCACTACGGCTGCCAATGTGCCGTCCTTGGAAACGGCAAAGTTGGGGAAATTCCCAAAAGCATGAAACGCCTCTGCACCCTTCCAAATTGTGCGTACTGAATTGCTGCCAGGCCTCAGTTCAGAGATTGCGCCGCCACCACCAATTATTTCCGTGAACAGAATGCGATCCGGCGTTAGCCAAAAGAGCGAGCTTACCGAACTTTTACGGCCCTTTGTGCGGTTCTGCGCATCACCGCCCGTTGCTGACACAGTGAACAGATCGCCACCATGGAACCCTTCGTCGCTCATCAAGCCTTCAATGAATGCAACCGACTTGCCGTCTGGCGACCACCGCGCAGCTGCAACCTGAAGAGAAGGTTTGTAGATTGATGTTGCGCCGCGCTTTGCGATGTTGATCGTGTAAATCTGCGCGATCCACCAATTGTTATCTCCCGGTCCCGGCGCAGCTGTTGCGACAAAGGTCTTATCGTCTGGCGACCAATCGAAGTCGTAAATGTGGAGGTTCTGCGGAGAAATCTGTTGCAACTTCCCGCTGGCAACGTCCAAAACTGCAATTCGCTGATTATGAATGGTGGTGTCGATCAAGCCAGTCGTCGTGGGTGCGGCCATCAACGGGCCGCCGCCGCCGGCGCCTTCAATGTAAAGGAACGCGATCTGTTTCCCATCGTGTGACCAACGCGGTCGCGCCGCATAGCCACTTAAATTTGTAATTTTCCTCGGCTTGGAGCCGTCAGCATTCACTGTCCAGAGTTGCCGCTGCTGTTTTTCGCCGGCACTGGAAAAAAATGTCAATGTCTTGGAATCAGGAGACCAGGCGGGGCCGGAGTCGGTTCTTTCGCTGGTGATTTGAATTTTTATTAATCTCGGTGACGCATTTCCTGATGTTTCGCGGACGTACGTTTGCTTTGATGTTGAAGCGGCGGTGGATTGCACCCATGCGGCATATCTACCATCTGGCGAAAGCGCGACATCACCGTACAGGACAGTTTTACCCAACTGTTCGGTAAGCTGCTGCATGGTTTGAGCTGTTAACGCCATCGGAAATAGGCAAGCCAGGAGAAGATGCTTCATCCTGTGATCCTGACAAAGGGCCGACAGAGCGGCAAGATCATCCGGCCTAATTCGGTAATCGCACTCCTATTGCGCGACAGGAATGACCGAATCAATGTGCTTACAAGTAGCGGCGAATCATTCAATCAGGTACCATCGACGCATGGCTCGGATCCGAATCCGCCAGGCAAAGTTAACCGATTGCGACGCTTTGGCGGAGTTGCGGTATCGATTCCGTGGCGAAACCGAACCTGCTACGGAAGCCAAACCGCGGTTTGTGCGGAGATGCGCATCGTGGATGAAGAAACGATTTCGGTCCGGCTCACGCCCGTGGCGCTGCTGGGTTCTCGACGACGGCAAACAGTTGCTCGGTCATGTTTGCGTGCAGTTGTTTGAGAAAATCCCCAATCCAATTCACGACGAACCGGAGCTTCATGCCTACGTCACTAACTTTTATGTTGTTCCGGAAATGCGTAGCCAGGGTCTCGGCAAGAAATTGTTGAACGAAGCGGTATCATGGTGCCGCGCTCAGCGGACCGATGCGATCATTCTTTGGGCGACTCCCGGAAGCCGGTCCCTTTATCGCCGGTGCGGTTTCGCTGAACCCTCAGACCTTTTCGAATTGCGTCAGAGCGGGCTTTAGCTCCGGAGAGCTTTCGTGAAGCGAACCAGTTCGTCGGCGACTTGCTCGATGCGCTGAGTGATTTTTTTATCGATGATGTGCTCGCCGTTGAAAGCGTCGCCGATAGCGAACGCGAACCGCGGAACAATGACACAGCGAAAATCGAGCATAAGACTGTTGGCGTATGCCATTACTGACATATAACTCGCATGGCCCCCGGCTGCGCACAGAAACCCGACAATCTTGTTTTCCCATGCGTTCCCAGTCAGTTCGATCATGTTCTTAGTCGCCGCGGCGACGTCGTAATTGTACACTGGTGCGGCAATGAGGATGCCGTCGGCGTGTTCAATTGCCGCGCTCAATTTTTTTGATCCAGGCATGCCATAACATTTGTCAGCGTCGCAAAGTGGCAGGTCCATTTCGCGGATGTCGATCCAGTCGCACGGAACCTTTTGCTTTTGCAGATATGCGAAGGCCACGCGTCCCATCCGGCGGCTGTTACTGTCAGGATTACCGCTCGTACTAATAACGAGATGCTTTGGCATTGAGGTGGACTTGTTAGCGCTGCTGATTGCGCTGGTACGGAACGATGTTGTCCCATTCGTCTGCAGATGAGCGCGCGACAAAGGCGACGACGGGTTCGGTCTCACTCATGTTGAAGACTTCGTGTGGCACTCCGGGTTTGATGTAAATCAAATCGCCGGCCTCATTTTCAATGACCTGCTTGAGGCCGGGGCCAAACTCGTGGCGCACCTTTCCCTCGATGATGTAAAGGATCACTTCGAAATCGACGTGAATATGCGCGTATGCGACGCCGCCTGGAGGGATGGTAGCGATGTTCGCTGATAAATTCTTCGTGCCGACATTTTTTGCGGACATGCCTTGTTTATAGTGAATGCCATTCCAGTTCCTTTGAGCGCCGCCCCCGCGAACGGTCAATATTCCATCGTGGTCTTCTACAGCAGTCAGTTCGATGTTGTCGTTGGAGGCCGTCACTTGGTTTTACGGAAGAAGTCGTCGAGGGCTCGGTTGTAAACCATCCAGCCTCTTGGCGTGGGATGCTCACGATGAGCAAACAGGAAAGCCGGGTCGGCATCGTGCTGTTCAAACTCGACGAGCGGGAAGTGATATCGCCCGGCGAGTTCGCGCATTCTATCGTAATAGACTTCGCGGGCTGATTGCGAAACCCCGCGCGCGGCAAAAGCGTCGATGGGTGTGCTTAGGATGAGAGGCCGAACTTTGAGTTCAGTGAGTGTCCGAAACAATAGCTCCAAATCGGTCCATTCGCCGGCAGCCGCGACGAGCGCCCGAAATTCCGCGTCCCGGGACGGGTGAATCGAATCAAACGATTCGGCAGTCAACGTCTCCCAGCGTTCGCCAGATCTCGTCTTGAGTGGTTGCGTCCGGTGCGAACTGAGAGGTCGCAACCAACTTGGAATAGATTTGTGTCGGCCTAAAATATAAACGAGCGCTTCGAAGTGGTCTTGCAAATCGAGAATTGCGTTTTGCAGCTTTCCCAACGGCGACACGGCCATCAGAACGACGCGGTCCAACGGACGGCCTGAAGCAAGGCGTTCAGCGGCCAGCCGTAGCAACCCATCCTTCCCCAGCGTGTCTGGGAACTGAAGCATTCGCTTCGCAATTTGAGTCTTTAGAGTTAGATCGAGAGCATCGCCGAAGAGAATGCCGCTTGCTGCAGGCAAAGAGAAGTTTCCGACATAAAACTCCGGCCTTTCCGAAGGCGTCAAAAATGAGCTCGCCGATAGCGAGACTGCAACTTTCCGTCCATTCAGGTCGGAACCAAGGGCGCCAAGTTTTTGCAAGATGATCAGCGCCGTAGTGCCTGCCTTGCCCACGGGACAAACCTCAAATCCGGTAGGCTCCTTGCGGAAGTAATCAGACGCCCTATTGGGAATAGGATCGATCAACTCCGAGCTCCCATAAAGAAGCAGAATGTCCGGAGCACGCGCCGCGGCCCGTTCGAAGGCCAGCCCCTGATTTTTAATAAAGAAATCTCTTGGGGCGGTTGAACGAATGGTCCGTTGTTCCAGATAAATTGCGAGCAGCCTTCCTCCGCACAGGATCGCAGCCGTCAGCGCACAAGCGATCAAAGCGCTGGCTAAGTGCGGCGTGAACGAACGCGCAGTGGCACGTCTGATCGTAAACATTCGGTAATATTGTGTTCGGCGCAGACTTTTCCAGACCGAAATGGATATCTGAAAAAGGTACTAAACCAGCACAATCAAAACGATTCTTTGAAACGATGACCGATTGAAGCGATGAAGCATTCCATGAAAGTTAGTTGATATAAGGTTAACACGTTAAAAGGACAACTGCCGGGTTGCGATTGAACGCTGCGCGGCTGTAGCTCTTTTGGCTTTTTAACCGGTGAGCCTAGTCCCATGAAACCTTTCGAGATCGCTGGATTGCCGCCTGACGAAGTCAGCCGCTTCGTTGGTGGGGAGCATTCCGATCCTTTTCGAGTTCTGGGTCCGCACCGGGTTGGGGACGATTTGGAGGTCCGTGTCTTTCGTCCCGATGCGCGGAAGATTGAAATAGTTCTAGATCAACATCCGGAAGAGCCAATCACAGCGCAAAAAATTCAGCAGGATGGTTTCTTTTGCGCGACTGTACGTGGCGCAACGCGGGATCTTCCCTACCATCTTCGAGTCACCGCCTGGGACGGATCGCATAGCCTGACGCGCGATCCTTATCAGTACGGGCCGATCATGGGCGAAGTCGATCTGCATCTCTTCGCCGAGGGACAGCACTGGAAGATTTATGAAAAGTTCGGCGCGCATCTGCGCATGATTGGCGATGCCAGTGGCGTTTATTTCGCTATATGGGCGCCTAGCGCACAACGCGTCAGCGTGGTTGGCGATTTCAACGGTTGGGATGGCCGGGTCAATCCGATGCGGAAACTCATTGGCAGTGGCGTATGGGAATTATTTTTGCCCGGCATTAAACAAGGCGCGCACTACAAGTTTGAAATTCGCACCCAAACCGGCGCACTGCTGCTCAAGAGCGATCCCTTTGCATTCTTCAATCAGCACGGGAAATCGACTGCATCACTGGTGTACGATCTGGAACGTTATACTTGGAACGATGGCGCTTGGATGGAATCGCGCCGGGCGCGGAATTGGCCGAGAAGCGCCGTCAGTATTTACGAAGTGCACTTGGGTTCGTGGCGCCGCAAAGCTGAAGAGGAGAATCGTCACCTTAGTTATCTGGAGCTCGCAGACACATTGCTGCCCTACGTGCTCGAGATGGGTTACACGCACATCGAGTTGTTGCCGGTTGCCGAACATCCCTTCGAAGGTTCGTGGGGTTACCAGGTCACAAATTATTACGCGCCCACGAGCCGGTTCGGCTCACCTGATGAATTCCGTCATTTTATCGACAAATGTCATCAGGCTGGCATTGGCGTGATCATGGATTGGGTGCCCGCGCATTTTCCAAAAGATGCGCACGCGTTGGCAAATTTCGACGGCACCCATCTCTACGAGCATATGGACCCGCGCCAGGGTGAGCACCAGGATTGGGGAACGCTCATTTTCAATTATGGCCGCAACGAAGTGCGCAATTTTCTCATCGGCAACGCGCTCTTCTGGCTGGATCAATATCACATCGACGGCCTGCGGGTGGACGCTGTCGCTTCGATGCTTTACCTCGATTATTCGAGAAAGCCGGGTCAATGGATTCCGAATGTTTACGGCGGCCGCGAGAACCTCGATGCCATCTATTTCTTGAAACGCTTCAACGAAGTTTGTTACGAGCGTTTCCCAGGAATCATGACTATCGCAGAGGAATCAACCGCGTGGCCCGGCGTATCCCGTCCAACTTATCTGGGCGGGCTTGGGTTCGGTTTCAAATGGAACATGGGTTGGATGCACGACTTCCTGCAGTACATGAGTCTCGACGCGATTTATCGGCGCTATCATCACGGCAATATCACGTTCTC
>JBEDUS010000139.1:0-11387 GCA_040414975.1 Candidatus Udaeobacter sp. | reverse complement strand
ACGATCGACAAGGTTGTGCCTGTCTCTTCTTGTCGCGTGGCCGAGGCGACCAAGCTTCTCGAGAATATTTTCCGCAGCGTAAATATCGCGCTGGTCAACGAGCTGAAAATCGTGTACGGCGCCATGGGGATTGACATCTGGGAGGTTATTGAAGCGGCCAAGACGAAGCCATTTGGTTTTATGGCGTTTTATCCGGGGCCTGGGCTCGGCGGGCATTGTATCCCGATCGATCCATTTTATCTCACATGGAAGGCTCGCGAATACGGTCAACACACACGTTTCATCGAGTTGGCCGGCGAGATCAATACGCGGATGCCGGAGCATGTTGTGCACCAGGTCGCAGATGCGCTAAACGCCCAATGCAAGGCGATCAAGGGCTCCAAGGTCCTCGTCCTAGGGCTGGCTTATAAGCCTAATGTAGATGATGAGCGCGAGTCGCCCGCCTACGTACTGATGAAATTATTAGCGGAACGAGGGGCAGAAGTAGCCTATTACGATCCCTATGTGCCGATGATTAAGCCAACCCGCGAACATGCGGATTTTGCTGGAAAAAGATCCATCGAGTGGAACCGCCCGACGATAGAAGGGTTCGACGTAGTACTGATCGCAACCAATCATTCGTCGGTGAACTATCGCGAACTTAGCGAGTGGGCGCGGTGCATTGTGGATACTCGAAACGCGATGGCTTCCTGCAATACCGCTTTAGGTAAAGTCTGGAAAGCATAAGGGAAGCCTCTCGGAAAGACTGAGTTTCGATGTTTGCGAGCTTTACGCCGTATTTTCACCGGATGGGAGCTTATTTGGTGGCGGGCTGGCGTTCGCATGAAACGATCTCAACGCGTTGCGTCAATTGTGCATGAAGCGATTCCAGAGTAGCCCGTCCGAGCTCGCGTTAGCTGTTGAATTATCGCCCACGCCCAAGCGTTCTTCGGCCCGGGTGAGCTCAAACGAGAATTGCAGCACCAAAGCGGGTCTTGCGCGCCCGTTCTCGCTGGACGCGTTTCATCCATCGCATTTATCTTGCCTGGCAACAATTTTGTACAGTAAATACCGTGCCATGACGCAGGATAGAAGGAAGATCTGGCATCATCGAAGATTACCGAACAACGGTATGGTTCATCCGAAACGTGAGGCGAGCCCGTCCCCCTGGCTTTTCACTTTGCTGGTTTTCGTTACGCTCGTGGTGGGCGGCTGCCAGAGCCCGCTTCCGCCTTTGCCGAATCCGCCGGGTCCTCGCACAGCTGTGAGGCTCTCGCCCGGAGATGTGCTCAAGCTTTCCTTTGCCGAAGAAAGCGATCTGGATCAAACGCAGAAAATTCGCAGGGACGGAACGATAAGTCTACCATACTTGGGCCAGGTGATGGCAGCCGGCAAACGGGTCATTGATTTCCAACATGAACTGACCCGTCGCTACGAACAGTATCTCGACAATCCCGAGGTGGTGGTCATGTTGGAGAACGGTATAGGAACCGTGATCGTGTCAGGATTTGCCAATAAACCGGGGGCAGTCACGTTTGATCGTCCGATGACTGTGTACCAAGCGATTATGGAAGCTGGCGGCGTAAGTGACTATGGGAGCGCGAGCAATATTCATCTGACTCGTATTATCAACGGAGTACAGCGCACTGAGACAATCAATCTTCGACCCAGTATTCATGGCGAGCCTATCTATCCAACATATGTACAGGACGGAGACGTGATCTACATTTCGCGCAGCTTGTTTTGATCTGATGTGCCAGCAGGGCGCGACTTGCAAACATGATTTTGCCATGTCGAATTCACCGGGCTGGTAATCGTAAGTACGTTGATTCACTGTCGCTCGCATTCTTTTTTATCGCCTTGCTGACCTTACAAGCGACAGAGACTCGGGCCCAACAGACGGCGGCTTCGACGTTCGAACAAGTCGGTTTGGGTTGGCTGCCAGCTGTTCCACTTCAGATCACCGCCGGTGTCGACACGGGTTACGACGACAACGTGACCCTGAGCTCAAGCCCCAAAAGTTCATGGTTCGCTGCAGAAAATGTTGTCCTCACTTACGATCGCCCCGGCGAAAGGACGCAATTTTCTTTGGTAGGTGTCGGACGTTTCACACAGAATTTCGATGTGACGGGCCAGAATGAGAAGAGCGGAAACGTCACATTAGACCTTACGCATAACTTTTCGACACGGCTCTCCTTTTACGCCAGCATCTACGCTGCTTACCAGAACGAGCCGAATTTCCAATCCAATGTTGGCCCGCAGAACGTCCGCGCTAATTTTTTCAACACTCGTGACATTTTTTCGCTTACTTATCGCTATTCTTCCCGACTTACTTCTGTGACAAGCTACACGTTCGAGCGCGTCAAGTACGATCAACCGTCGATTGGAGATACTCAGAACCGGGTCGACAGCACGCTTGGCGAGCAGCTTGTATTTAATTTGACAAGCCGCACGGGCCTGGTCGGCGAATATCGTTATGAAACGATTACTTACGACACAGCACCGACCGACTCTACGACTCATTTCATCCTCGGTGGAGTCAATCATAATTTGACTGAGCACCTTATTGTTCACCTGCGCGCAGGTGAATCATTTCGATCTCTCGAGAATGATGGGAATTCAGCCAGCCCTTACTTTGAAAGTTCGGTTGGCTACGTCAGCAGCAACCATTCGATGAATTGGGTGACAAGCTATGGATTCGAATCGCCCACGGCGGCGGGCGTTATGATCACAAAGACGTGGAGAACCGGCTTGAACCTGAATTACAATCTAACTTCGCGGCTCAGCTCGGTTGCCGGAGTCTTTTTTCATCATGATGAAAATCAAGGTGGAAGTGGGACCGGCTTGTCAGGGAGCCAGAATTCGTTGGATCTCAACCTCGGGCTCCGTTATACAGTCAATAAGCATTTCACCTTGCACCTCGACTACAATCACACGGAGCAGAGTTCGATCGGACCCAATACTGGTTACTCCCGGAATCGCTATTCCGGCGGGGTAACCTACACCTATTGAAAAACCACAAGCGAAAAAAGCGCTACAAGTGGCTGGCTGTACGAAGACGGCAATAATTCCCCTGACGTTAGCTTAGGAAACATCTTGGAAATACCTTCTTCAATAGATCGAGCCGTTGCTCGCGAAACCAGCATTCCAACGCAAGCTGACTGCAGCTCGGGATCCACGCTCACGAAGGACAGGAAGACGTGGCGGACATGGGCAGGCGCTTGTTTTACGATTGCGTTGCTGGGGGCCTTTGCTCAGCCTCTGATCGCATTGGTAAACTACGCAGCAGGGAGCGATCTGTACTCATATATTTTATTGATACCGTTCGTTTCCGGGTACTCGCTTTACCTTCGGCGTAATCAATTGCCGAAGGATTACGTTGTCGATCTACCGCTTGCAATGGTGTTCCTCGCCGCGGGTTTCGGCGCTCTTGCATTCACATATTGGCATTTCGGCGAACACCCCTCAACCAAGGCTGATTACCTCGCCCTGCTGACCCTGTCATTCTTGTGCTGCCTTGCGGCCGGTGGGTTTTTCTTTCTCGGACGTGCGTGGATGCAAGCAGCCGCCTTCCCGTTGGCATATCTCATTTTCATGGTGCCGATGCCGGATCCGATGAGAAACGCGCTTGAGTTAGCTTCGAAGTCGGCCTCGGCCGAGGTGGCAAATCTTCTTTTCCATTTGAGCGGTGTGCCTTTTATCCGAGCAGGCGCCATCTTCCAACTACCGAATATTACCATCGAGGTTGCGCAGGAATGCAGCGGCATTCGATCAAGCTGGGTTCTTTTGATGACCAGCATCCTGGCTGCCAATTTATTCGTGAAGTCATCATGGCGGCGCCTTGTTTTTGTCGCCTTCGTCATTCCACTCGGGATTTTACGGAACGGCTTTCGGATCCTCGTAATCGGTCTCCTCTGCGTGAATTCAGGGCCACAAATGATTAACAGTGTAATCCACCGCCGCGGCGGGCCCGCCTTTTTTGTGCTTTCGCTGATTCCATTCCTGCTCTTGTTGTGGTGGCTGCGCAGGGGCGAGATCCGGACTCGCTCGTTGCAACCGCACTGAGCTGCGCAACGAGTTCAAACCTTTGCCTTTTATGGCGTAATGCCTCTGGCTTCGACCCTCTCTTTTTCGTTCTTACGCAGTTTTTCGAGAACTTAGCCCTCCCATTTCCGGAGTAACGCTTGAGAGAGCCCCACTCTTCTGCGTTCGACCCGTAAGCGTTGATTCAGTTCCGCTACGGCTCGGGCCCAGAGAGCATTTCGGTTAAGGAATGAAATTTCGATTTAGAAATAGCCCGGAAACTTGTGCCGAAACTGGGATTGCAATGCGGTCCATGCTGTCAGCTCGGAGCGATTTGTGAGTCTGAATACTGTGTTAGCTTTGGCCGCGGGCATGTTCAGTGCCGCCCTGGCTGCAGCTGCTGCCTGTCGAAAGCAGCGTTCGCTCGCGACCTGGTGTTTTTCGGGGGGAATGCTGATTTTTGCCTTCGAAAGCCTTTTTGGCGCAATAGCAAACGATGCGTTTGTCCCTGAGAAGGCCGCCTTTTGGGAAACGCTTTCCCTGGTTGCAAAATCATTTCTCCCTGGCGCCTGGCTGACTTTTAGCCTGACATATTCCAGAGCAAATCACCGCGATTTCCTCGTCCGATCACGGTGGCTTGTTATCGGAGCATTTTTGATTCCGCTGGTGTCGCTTGCGGCCTTTTACAGTCCCTTTTTCTACGTTGTTGCTTACACCTCACCTTTTCAGGGATGGGGGCTCAGGTTGAATGAACCGGCAAGAATTCTAAATGTCCTGCTCCTCGTATCGACGGTGTTAATCCTGACGAATATCGAGCGGACGTTCCGAGCCGCAGTGGGAACGATGCGCTGGCGAATCAAATTCGTGGTGCTGGGGCTTGGTGTGGTCTTCGGCGCCCATATTTACACTCGAAGCCAGGCGCTGCTTTTCTCAGATTACGGTCCGAGTCAATTCGTTGTCGAAACGATTGCTCTTCTTATCGGATGTGCGCTGATCACCGTTGCGTACGTGCGCAGCGGATTCAGCGAGATTGACGTCTATCCGTCACGTACCGCTTTACAGACTTCGGCGACCGTTTTAGTGACCGGGGCGTACCTTTTTGTTGTTGGAGTATTGGCTCAAATCGTTGCCCGCGTTGGTGGGGCTGCCAGTTTTCCTATTGTAGCGCTTGTTGTCCTCATTGGCGTGGCCACACTGGCCGTACTGCTTCTTTCCGATCGAGCTCGGCAAAGTTTGCAGCTCTTTATTTCCCGCCACTTTAAAAGGCCGGAGTATGATTTCCGTCAAATCTGGGCGCGGTTCACTCAAAATCTTTCGGCTGCCCTCGATGAGACTGCACTTGCCACGATCGCGTCGCGATTGATTTCGGAGACCTTTGGTGCCTTGTCGGTCTCAACTTGGCTTTTCGATGAACAACGCGAGCGTCTGATCCGAGTAAGCTCGACGTCACATGGAGAGCAGGCGCAGACCGAGGATTTGAGCGGTTCGATGGCGGGAAAGGAACTCGATTTAGCTAAGTCAATCAAGCTTTCACGACCCTTCGATCTTGCGAGCGCAAGAGAAAGGTGGACGCAGGAGCTCATGAAAAGAAGCGGGGGCCAATTCCGCACTGGGGGTAGCCCCGTTTGTGTCCCGCTGATCGGTGGAGAGCGGTGTCTCGGAGCGATCGTGCTCGCAGACCGCGTTAGGGGTCTCGGCTACTCGGCTGAAGAAATGGACTTACTGAAATGCATCGGCGAGCAAGTGGCGGCGAGCCTGCTGAAACTGCGCCTTACCGAAGAGATCATGGAAAGAAAAGAGCTGGAAGCATTTCAAACCATGTCGGCATTCTTGATTCATGACCTAAAAAACGCAGCTTCAACCCTGGGCCTCATGTTGGAGAATCTCCCGGCCCACTTCGACAATCCCGCCTTCCGCCAGGACGCATTCCGCGGGATCGGCGGTGCTGCCAGCCGGATTAACGATCTTATCAATCGGATGAACGCTTTGCGCGATGAGCTATGCCTCAAGCCGGCGGAGCTGGATCTCAATCTCGTCGTAACGGACGCGCTGGCGAACTTAAACGGGACACTCGACACCAAACTCTCAACTAAATTCGAGCAGATCCCGACGATATTGGCTGATCGACAGCAACTACAAAGCGTATTCACAAACCTTCTGCTCAACGCACGAGATGCAGTCGGCACGAATGGCTGCATCAGCGTGGAAACAACCCGCCAGGGCGACTGGGTGGCGCTGTCCGTAAGAGATAACGGATGTGGAATGACTCAACAGTTCATCAAAAATTCTCTTTTTCGTCCGTTCCGCTCCACAAAGAAAAAAGGCTTAGGCATCGGTATGTTTCAGTCCAAGACGATTGTGGAAGCGCATCACGGGAAGATTCACGTAGAAAGTGAATTGGGTATCGGTACGACTTTCAGAGTCATGTTACCGCTGAAATTCCAAGTATCATGAAACCTACTTTGCTCATTGTCGATGACGACGAAGCAATCCGGACCCAGATGAAATGGGCCCTGGGCGAGGACTACGAGGTTTATTTCGCTGAAGATCGAAAGGCAGCTGGCGAAGCCTTTGAGGCTAACTCGCCAGCGGTGACGTTGCTTGATCTGGGTCTGCCGCCTCGCCCTAACGAATGCAGCGAAGGCCTGGCGGTGTTATCCGACATCCTAGCGAAGGATAACATGGCAAAGGTCATTATCATTTCGGGGCAAAGCGAAAAGCAAAATGCCATCGAGGCCGTTGGTGCGGGTGCTTACGACTTCTTGTGCAAGCCTGTCCAGATGGAAGAGCTAAGGCTACTTCTTCGCCGATGCATTCACGTGGCAGACCTCGAAAAAGAATATCATAAATTACAACAAAGCCAGTGCCCTGATGTGTTTGAAGACATGCTGGGCACCAGTCCACAAATGCAGGCGGTCTTTGCTTTCATTCGAAAGGTGGCCGGGACGGATGCTCCAGTGCTCTTACTGGGAGAAAGCGGAACGGGGAAAGAGATGGCGGCAGCGGCTATTCATCGCCGCAGCATGCGTAAGGAGGGCCCATTTGTCGCCATCAATTGCAACGCTATTCCTGAAAACCTTCTGGAAAGTGAACTTTTCGGCCACGAAAAAGGCGCCTTCACCGGTGCTCACGTTCAGCGTAAAGGACTTTTGGAAACGGCCAGTGGCGGCACTCTTTTTCTAGATGAGATTGGCGAGCTTCCTCCTGCCATCCAGGTGAAGCTCCTCCGATTTCTTCAAGAGCAGCGCTTACAGCGAGTGGGCGGTAGACAGGAGATTCAAGTCGATACCCGGCTGGTGGCCGCCACCAACGCCGATCTGAAAGAGCTGATCGATAAGGGGAAATTTCGCGAAGATCTGTATTTTCGCCTCGCCGTTGTCACCATTCGCCTCCTGCCGCTTCGTGAGCGTGGGGAAGATGTTCTATTCCTCGGCCGTGAGTTTCTGCAAAGGTATGCCAGCCAAAACGGTCAGACTAAGATGGCTTTCGCGCCGGACGCGTTGCGCGCGATGAGCCGTTACTCATGGCCTGGAAACGTCCGCGAACTCCAAAACCGCGTAAAACGCGGCGTCATTATGGCGAGCGGATCGCGAGTCAGTGCAAAGGATCTCGAGCTAGACCACGAACGCGAGGAGGTGTCAGCCGGTGCAACGACTCTTAGACAGGCCCGCGAACATGTCGAACGGCAAATGATTGAGCAAGCGCTCAAGAGGAACTCCGGCAAGATCACTTCTGCCGCTGCTGACCTTGGCATCAGCCGACCGACTCTCTACGAACTAATGGACAAGCTTGGGATTCCTAAAGAGCGCTCACATTCAACCGTCAACTCACATTAAAGATGCTCCTCCAAATGCAAACACCGAAGGTCCTAATTAGAATCGTAACCCTTTCACTTGCGACTACGCTCGTCGTCGCCTGCTCGAAGGAAGCTAAAAAGACACGCTTTCTCGCCGAGGCCGACAACTATTTTAAAGCCGGCGACTACGACAAAGCCAAAGTGAGTTATCTGAAGGTGGTCCAGATCGACCCACAAAACGCTCTTGCATTCGAACGCATCGGAATAATGTGGCTGGACGATTGGGCACCCCTTCGCGCGGCTCCATTTCTGGTAAGGGCGGACCAGCTCGAGCCAAACAACCTCCAAAATCGATTACGGCTCGCCCGGTGTTTTCTGGCCGCGGGACAGTTTGCCAGCGCAAAAGGACAGGCGCTCAAGGTGCTCGAGCAATTCTCGGATAATGGTGATAGTATTGTTATTTTGACCGACGCAGCGCGAAGCAAGGAAGACCTCGCCGCCGCCGCCGCACAGCTTCAGAAATTCCCTGGAAAGAACGATGTTTCCTTCCATCTGGCTTCGGCGAATTTGCTTCTGCATCAGGGCGACCTACCTGGGGCGGAAAGCGCGCTTCGAAAGGCGCTCACTAACGATCCTAATTCTTCCGCTGCGCACATGGCGCTGGGAGATTTGTATTTGCTTCAGAAAAATCAGAAACAAGCTGGCGAAGAATTCAAGAAAGCCGCGGAGCTTGCGCCTGTCCGTTCTATGGAGCGCTTGAAATACGCAGCGTTCATGTCCGCGGCCGGTGACACCGTAGAAACAAGAAGAATCTCAACTGAGATGACCAGCCAGGCGCCCGATTATTTGCCAGGTTGGAACTTGCTAGCCGAGCTCGCCTTTAAGGACAAGAAATACGACGAGGCCCTCTCACTCCTTGAAAACGTATTTAGCCGCGACCCCGAATATCTCGATGGGCGCAGACTCCAAAGCGACGTGCTGCTGGCAAAAGGGGACACGAAACAGGCCGTCGATGTTTTGGAGGGACTCGACCAAAAGTATCCAGACAGCCCGCTCATCAAATACCAATTGGCACGCGCTTATCTCAAAAATAATAATCCAAATCAGGCAAAAGTTGCGTTGGATCAGGCCATCTCAACGAATCCGAATTTCGCCGACGCGATCCTGCTGCTTGCTGAGATTAATCTTCGCTCTGGTCATGGTGAGATGGTTATCGAGCCACTCACTAATTTGCTGAGAAAAACGCCCGAGTTAAGATCCGCTGCCTTTCTCCTGGCTGCTGCTTATGGCTCGCTCGATCGGTTCGACGATGCCGAAGCCGTCATTGGCGACCAAGTGAGACTCGCTCCGCAGGACCCTCAACCCTACACAGCGCTTGGCCTGACCTTCCGCCAGGCCAAAAGGAATGATGAAGCGCGCCAAACCTTTGAAAAGGCTGCTGAGCTTGCACCGGACAACCTGTGGCTGGTGGATCAACTCGTGGAACTTGACTTGCTGGACAAGCATTTTGATTCTGCCCGACAGAGGGTACAACGCCATTTCCAAAAAACGCCCGATTCGCCGGCCGCTCATTTTTTGGAAGGCAAAATTCTGGTCGCGGAAGGAGAATGGGACTTAGCCGCGGCAGAGCTTCATAAGACGCTCCAGCTCGACCCTAATTTTTCCAGTGCGTACGATTTGCTGGTACAGGCTTATTTCGCGACTAACAAACTTCCGCAGGCGGTGAGCGAATTGCAGGCCGAGCTCGCGAAAAAGCCTAACGATACGACGGCGCTCATGACGCTGGCGCTTGCATACGAGCGACTGAAGGATTTCCCAAAGGCGCGCGATACATACGAGCGGCTTCTCTTGATCGAGCCGAACCTCGTCTCCGCTTTGAACAACCTCGCTTATCTTTACACGGAGCAGTTCAACGATCTCAATAAGGCCTACGATCTCGCTCGCAAGGCTCGCGATCTAAGGTCGAATGACCCGTCGATAGGGGACACCCTGGGATGGGTACTTTACAAACGGGGCGAGTATCAACAAGCCCTGACGGTTCTGCAGGAGAGCGTTGAAAAAGCTGCCGATGTTCCCGAGATCCAATATCACCTCGGCATGACTGCCTATATGATGGGACAGACAGATATAGCCAGGGCTGCGCTCCAAAAAGCCGCTACCGCGGCCAAAGATTTTCCGAGTAAGGATGAGAGCAAGCGTCGCCTTGCCTTGCTCGATGGCGGATCCGGACCCTCTCAGGAATTGTCTATCTCACAACTGGAAGGGATGACGAAAGACCAACCTAACGATGTCATCTCGCAGACGCGCCTGGGGGAGGCTTATGAAAAAGAAGGCGCCTCGGAAAAGGCGGCTGCGGCGTTTGAGCAAGCGCTGAAACTAAACCCCAAGCTGATCACAGCTTTAACCAAGCTCGCGCAACTCTATGCTGGACCGCTCCGAAACCAAGAGAAAGCCCTTGCCTATGCAAAAAAAGCGCGTGAGATCGCGCCAACCGATCCCCAAGTCGCCGGCATCCTGGGAAAGATTGCGTATGACAGCGGCAACTTCACCTGGTCTTACAGTCTTCTACAAGAGGCCGCTCGCCAGCGTGAGAACGACCCATTGACCCTGCACGATTTAGCATGGGCGGCCTATAGCGTAGGAAAAGTAAAAGAGGCTCGCGACATCATGCAAAAAGCGATGACCGCCAATCCCAATTTCTCGCAGGCTGCCGACGCCAAAGAATTTTTAGCGTTGACGGCCCTCGATGAAAATTCGCAGGAACTTATGGCCGCCCGGAACGAGATCCAAAAGGAGCTACAATCGAATCCCCAATATGTGCCCGCGCTCATGGCCCAGGCGGCGCTTGATACAGGGCGAGGTGAAACAAAATCGGCAACGGAGATGTACAACAACATCTTGCGCCTGATCCCCGATTTCGCACCTGCGCAAAAACGCCTCGCCCTGCTGTGGGCTCAAGACCCGTCCACGGTCGATGCGGCCTATGATCTCGCAACGAAAGCGCGCAAAATATTGCCAGATGATCCTGAACTGGCTGAGCTTCTGGGGCGATTGAGCTACGAAAAAAAGGAATACCCGCGTGCTGTCCAATTATTGCAGGAAAGCGCCCGTCGACGGCCACTAGACGCCGATTCGCTTTTTTATCTGGGCATGTCTCAACTCCAAGCGAGGCAAAAGAGCGAAGCGCAGGGAGTCCTTAACCAAGCGTTGGTTGCTGGTCTCCAGGAGCCTTTCGCGACTGAGGCAAAACGCGCACTCGCGGATCTCCAGCACGAGTAAAAGACGCGGTCTCTCAAGCAACCCGCTTGTCGCCACCGCAACCCCTGCTCCCGTAATGGGATGACTATACGAGCGTAAGTCGTAAGCAAGCGAGTCTTTGTTCTGCATCGTCGGCAATCCGTACAGTTTTCCGCCATGTGCAATCTAACGTCCTTGTCGATTGGTGGTTACGCTAAGTTTCGTTCCCAGATCGCCGACGGAGCGTCGAGATATCTTACAATTTGAAGCGGCTTGAGAACTCAAATCAAAGGATCGAATTTTAGATTTAAGTACCAGATTGACAGTAACATGCAACATCTTCCCGTTTGGA
>JBEDUS010000138.1:0-2347 GCA_040414975.1 Candidatus Udaeobacter sp. | reverse complement strand
CAAACCGGTGCGTGTTCTGGCGGTGAAAGGAAGCGGCGGCGACATTGGATCGATTACTGAGTCAGGCTTCGCTATTCTCTATTTAGATCGTCTTGAGCAATTGAAATCCTTATATCGAGGTGAAGCTTACGAAGATGACATGGTTCGATATTATCCATTTTGTGCATATGGAGAGAACAAGGTCGCAGCTTCAATCGATACGCCGCTGCACGCATTTCTGCCGTTTGCTCATGTGGACCATTTGCACCCTGACTGGGCGATTGCTCTAGCTGCAAGCGCAAATGGCAAGAAGAAGCTTGAGGAATTCAATTGCCAGTTTGGGCGAAGAGTGGTGTGGGTTCCGTGGCAGCGGCCAGGGTTTGAACTCGCTTTGCTGATCGAAAAAGCCGTAAGAGAAAATCCGGGCACTGACGGAATCATTCTCGGTGGGCACGGGCTGTTCACCTGGGGCAACACGCAAAGCGAATGTTACCGGAACAGCGTCCGCACCATTGACGAGATGGGCGAGTTCATTGCTGAACACAAGAAAACGAAGAGCACTCGATTCGGCGGCACTGAGGTCGAACAGTCGCCGGATCGTCACGAAATCGCAACGCAAATCCTTCCCACGCTGCGCGGCGCACTGTCTTCCAACCGGCGGGTTATCGCTCATTACGCCGACGATCCCGACGCGCTCACCTTTGCGGGATCGAAATGGGGGCGGGAGCTGAGTGCACTCGGAACCAGCTGTCCAGATCACTTCCTGCGCACGCGCGTGTGTCCTATGTTTATTCCCTGGAATCCTGCGAAGGGGGACGTGGGTACGTTGAAGTCGCTGATCCAAAAAGCTGCCATCGAATATCGCGCCGATTACAAGCGGTACTACGGCGCACACGCCACTAAAGACTCGCCCAAACTGCGCGATACGAACCCGTCGGTCGTCATAATCCCGGGAATTGGGCTCTTCGGATTCGGCAAGAACAAGAAAGAGGCGCGGATCACGACGGAATTTTTCATCAACGCGATACACGTGATGGAAGGGGCAAATGCTCTCGAAGGCGATACGCCTCCAGTGATTCCGCCGCAAGCGCGAACGGACGAGCAATCGAAGGAGTTTACTCAATTTCATAATTATGTTGCCCTTCCGCGCTCGGAGGCGTTCCGAATCGAGTACTGGGCACTAGAAGAAGCAAAGTTGCTGCGCATGCCTCCCGAAGCCGAGTTCAGCCGCAAGATCGTGCTCATCATCGGCGGCGCGAGCGGAATTGGCCGCGAAGTTGCTTTGCTCTTGGTGAAAAAAGGCGCCCAGGTCGTGGTTTCGGATGCGGATGGTAAGGGCTCCGAGAAGACTGCAAAGGAAGCAGGGAACGCGTCTTCATCGGAACAGCTGGCGCACACTTCCGTGGATCTGGCTTCGTCACTCAGTCTCGCGGAAGCAGCAAAATTCACGGTGCTTCAGTTTGGCGGCCTCGACGGGATCGTCAACACCGCTGCGATTTATCCGGTACCTGGGCCAGACGGCGAACTGGGGGAAGCAGGGTGGGCAAAGAGCTTTCTGGTGAACGTGACAGGAAATTACTTGCTGGCACGAGAGACCGAGTGGATATTCAAAGATCAGGGGTTGTTGGCTGCAGTGGTTCTGACCGGTTCAGCGAATGCGATTGTGCCCAAGAGAGGTAGCGAGGCATACGACACCAGCAAGGCGGCTTTGAGTCATTTGATTCGGGAGCTTGCAATCAAGCTCGCGCCGCATGTTCGCGTGAACGGAATCGCACCGGCCACGGTTGTTGCCGGATCGGCCATGTTTCCGCGCGACCGGGTAATTCAATCCCTCGTGAAATACCGAATCGGGTTTTCCGAATCCGAGAGCACTGAGGAACTGCGCGACAAGTTGGCCGATTTTTACGCGCAGCGAACTCTCACGAAACAACCGATCTTGCCGCAGGACTGCGCGAATGCAATTTTGTGGCTGTTAAGCGACCACAGCGCGAAAACGACAGGTCACCTGGTTCCAGTAGATGGCGGTTTGCCGGAAGCGTTTCTCCGCTAAAGAAAGAAACAATATGAAGCGAGTCTGTTTTGTGTTGTATGTAAAGCCAGATCGACTGGACGAGTACAAGCGCAGGCACAAAGCGGTGTGGCCGGAGATGTTAGCCGCGCTGAGAGAAACCGGATGGCACAATTATTCTCTTTTCTTACGCAGCGACGGTATGCTGGTCGGCTATTTGGAAACGGACGACTTTGATGGAGCGCGCGCAGGCATGGCTTCGCGAGAGGTGAACGAACGTTGGCAGCGCGAAATGAAAGATTTTTTTGTGCAGCCGCAAGGCCTTTTGCCGGACCGAGCGATGCAGCCGCTCGAAGAGGT
>JBEDUS010000137.1:0-5128 GCA_040414975.1 Candidatus Udaeobacter sp. | reverse complement strand
CTGCGCGATTTGTTTGCCGAAGGCGCGCTATCGACGGCATTCATCACGACGTTTTCAAAGAAAATCGCAGTGGAAGGCGATGCATCGGCATGGCGGCTGGCAAACAAAGTTGCGACGCTCACCGCAGTTTTCATGAGCGCAATCACGGTGCTCGGCATCGTGTTCGCGCCTCAGTTGGTCCACCTTTTGACGTGGGGGAGCTGGTCGCCGGATAAAACTGCGCTGACTGTTTTGCTCGCGCGTATCATGTGGCCCTTCATGCTGCTCGTCTCGCTTGCGGCGCTGGTGATGGGCGTGCTCAACGCGAAACATGTCTTCGGCCCGCCAGCCATGGCGTCGAGTTATTTTAATCTCGGTTCGATTATTGGCGGCGTAGCAATCGGCTGGTGGCTGGATCCGCAGTTCGGTGCGCGATCGCTGGAGGGCTTGGCAGTCGGGACTTTGATCGGTGGCGCCTGGCAATTGGCAGGACAATTTCCTTCGCTATGGCGTGTCGGGTACAAATACCACGCCGATTTTCACTGGTGGGACGAGGGAGTCCGCGCCGTGCTTACGCTGATGGGACCTGCGGTAATTGCTGCAAGCGCTGTGCAGGTCAATGTGCTCATTAACAGCGGGTTTGCGGCGAGTCTTGGCAACGGGCCGGTAAGCTGGTTGAACATTGCATTTCGCCTGATGCAGTTGCCGCTGGGAATCTTCGGGGTGGCGATCGGAACAGTAACTCTGCCTCTGGTATCGAAAAGCGCGGCTGTTGGAAACATGGACGAGTTCCGCGCGATTCTGGCCCGTGGGATCAGGCTCGTGTTTTTGCTCACCATTCCATCGGCGATTGGGTTGGCGATGTTTGCCCTGCCAATCATTAGTGTGATCTATCAGCACGGACGATTTAACGCGGAAATGACACGCGAGACTGCCGGCGCGCTGGAGTTTTATGCAGTCGGTCTTGTTTCATATGCAGCGTTGAGAGTGTTAACGCCTGCGTTTTACGCGATCGACAAGCGCAACACGCCCATGGTGATCAGTTTCTTTGCCATCGGTGTGAATCTTTTGCTCAACTGGCTTTTTACATTTCGGCTTGGTTGGGGACATCGCGGCCTGGCTTTTTCGACGAGCCTTGTTGCAACGATCAATTTCCTATTGCTTTACGCGCTGATGCGGCGCCATGTGCGCAGGCTGGAAACGCGACAACTGCTAATCGGCCTCGGAAAAATGTGTCTTGCCGGCGGAGTGCTGGCATTAGTTTGCTGGGGGGCAAATTACTGGTGGCTCGATGCGTGGTCGCAGCTGCGCTTTTTTCCAAAGTTATTCGAGCTGCTCATCGCCATTGGGTTTGGTGCCGCCGCATTTTTTGGCTCTGCTTATTTACTGCGTGTGAGCGAAGTCCAAGACATCGTGGATATTTTTCGGCGGCGATTTACTAAGCGCGATTTGTAGGGCGTCTTGTGGCAGACGCCTCCTGCGCGGCGCTTCGCAGAAACGCCCTACAAATTACTTCAGCGCCTGATCAAGATCTTCGATTAAATCGTCGGCATTCTCGAGGCCGATCGAGACCCGCAGGAGTCCTTCAGGTGAAGTTGTTCCTGCTCCCTCAATCGATGCTCGATGCTCGATCAAGCTTTCGACGCCGCCGAGACTGGTCGCACGCGTGAATATTTTCGTCTTCGCAGCAACCGACATTGCTGCATCGCGCGCATCCTTCACTTCGAAGGAGAGCATCCCACCAAACATCGACATCTGCTTTGCAGCGATTTTATGTCCGGGATGCGACTCCAATCCGGGATAGTGGACCCGCGCGACTTTTGAGTGTCGGGCAGCAAAATCGGCGACTTTCATCGCGTTTTCCGAATGCGCACGCATCCGCCACGGCAGTGTGCGCATTCCGCGCAGGATGAGCCAGCAATCGAAAGGCGAGGGAACCGCCCCTCCCTCGTATTGAATACTGCGGATGCGCTGGAAAAAACCATCCTCCTCCCTGGAAATGACAATTCCTCCGAGGACGTCACAATGGCCACCAAAGTACTTGGTCGTCGAATGCAGGATCAGATCTGCGCCTAAATCGAATGGGCGCTGCAGCGTTGGCGCCCAGGTATTGTCACAAACGCAGATCGCATCTCGCCTGTGGACAATCTGCGCAACAGCGGCAAGGTCGACAATTTTTAACAGCGGATTGGATGGGGTTTCCATCCAGGCGAGCTTTGTCTTCGGGCGTACTGCATCTTCAACGGCACGAAGATCGCTCATATCGACGAAGCTGACGTCGAGTCCCCAGCATCGAAAGATTTCGCGCAGTAATCGCGACGTTCCGTAGTACGCATCGATGTGCGCGAGGACGTGATCCCCCGGCGCCAGCGCCTGGAAGATGGACATGCTCGCTCCCGTCCCCGAGGCGAAAGCGGCGGCCGCGGCGCCGCCTTCCAGCGCGCTGATTCCGTCCTCAAGTGCCTGGCGGTTTGGATTGTTGTTGCGCGTGTACATGAACCCGCGCGAATACGTGCCCTCGGCGTCTCGCTCGAACGTCGTTGAAAGGTAAATCGGTGATGAAACCGCGCCGGTCGCCGGATCTACAGAGTGGCCCGCATGGACTGCTAAAGTCTCAATTTTCATTGTGATGATTTTTCGAACGGACGCTACGGGTTGCAAATGCGGTTGTCGACTTTATGCTATTGCGGCTTTTCGGGGTTGACTCACGAACGCTTTCGGAGTTGACGGTTCCATTTGCTCAGCGCAAATAGCGACTGCACTTGGCGACCGACCGGTCTAGCCTGCGAGTTCATTTCATGAGTATCTACGACGACGACGTGCTTCGAATGGCGTGTGACCAGTTTCGGGTCATCGCCGATTACCTGAGTATCGACAAGAACGACCGCGAACGGTTGATGTATCCAAAACGGGCTATTGCAGTGACTCTGCCGGTGCACATGGATGATGGCTCCACGAGAACCTTCCAAGGTTATCGTGTTCAACATCATTTGACTCTCGGCCCGACAAAAGGCGGCACCCGGTTCGCTCCGACCCTGTCAATGGGCGAAACCGCGGCGCTGGCGATGTGGATGAGCTGGAAATGTGCGCTGTCCAATTTGCCATATGGCGGAGCAAAAGGCGGGGTTGCCGTGGATCCTGCAAAGTTATCGCGCCCTGAATTGGAGGCAGTTTCGCGCCGCTATATGCAGGAGATGATTCCGTTCGTCGGACCGCATACCGACATCATGGGCCCTGACATGGGGACGAATGAGCAGGTCATGGCGTGGTTCATGGATACGTATTCAGTCCATCAAGGTTATTCCGTCAGTGAAATCGTGACCGGCAAGCCAGTCGCTATTGGTGGAACTGAGGGTCGCCGCGAATCAACCGGACGCGGGGTTGTTTACCTGGTCGAGCGCGCGTTGAACATGCTCAAAATGGATCCTGAAAAATGCACCGCCATTGTGCAGGGGTTCGGCAATGTCGGGTCCGTCGCGGCACTTTCACTCGCGTACAAGAGCGGCGTCAAGGTGGTTGGCATCAGTGATGCGTATGCAGCGATTTACAATCCGAAAGGAATTGACATCAAAGCGGCCGAGCAGCACGTGATGAAAAAGCGAAATCTCCGTGCGTTTTGCGAAGCTGACCATGTCGATCCCAACGAACTCCTTACCATGCCGTGCGACATCCTGGTCCCAGCGGCAGTCGATCGTGTAATTAACGGAAAGAACGCTGGTCAGCTCAAATGCCGTATCCTGGCCGAGGCTGCGAATGGCCCAACGACACCGGAGGCAGACCTGATTTTGGAAAAGCGCTGGGACGAAATTTTTGTGATCCCAGACATTTTATGCAACGCGGGAGGCGTAATTGTTTCCTACTTTGAGTGGGTGCAGGGTTTGCAGTCGTATCTCTGGACGGAGATAGAAGTGACGGACAAGCTTTTCCGCATCATGGAACATTCATTTGCACAGGTCATCAAACGCGCGAAAGCCCATAAAATTTCCCATCGGACGGCGGCGATGGCCATCGGCGTTGAACGCGTCCTCAAAGCCAAGAAAATGCGCGGCCTATTTCCGTGAGTCGCGATGCAGAGACTGTTAACATGTCGAGGAATCCGCCTCTCCTCCTGGCAAAACGGAGAGGATTGAGGTGAGGGGATCAACAACACTCGTGGACGGCAACACGGAATCCTCACCCTGACCCTCTCATTTGTGAAGGGAGAGGCGAAACGCTTCGCTGACCAACAACAATGAAGTTTTCGCACAGCGAAGAAGAGCACGAGGGAAAACACCTTGACGTTCTCACCGATGAGGAGAACGGCCTGCGGATCGTTGTTTCGCGTCTCGGTGCGGAATTAATCAGCCTTGCCCGAATAAACGAGAGAGGCACATGGACCGGCTTTCTTTATCGCGATGACGATATTTCAACGCCCTCAACCGGTTGGGCGAATCATGCGACGGTGATGGGTTATTATCTCCACCGGCTAAAGAACGGACGCAGTTTGTACCGGGGCCACGAAATCAAAGGCGGTAATCACGGTTTCCTTCGCTCTAAAACATGGCACTTCGCCGGGTCTTCATTTCACGGCAGCGGGGCGTCCGTGGAATATCGGATAACGCCGAACGATTTTTCAGCCGATGAATATCCGCTGAAAGTCAGCGTGAACCTGACCTACAGGATCGACGCGAAAAAAGCGGGTGTTCTCTTTGAGTTCCGAAACGACGAGCCCGAACTGACGGCGCATGTTTCTTTCGGATTGCATCCTGGATTCGCTGCGACCTCGTTCGAAAGTTTTCATCTTCAAATGCCCAGAGGTCTCTATCGCCGGCACTTTTCACCCGGAAATTTTCTTTCCGGACAGACACGTGATATCGAGTTCGCCGGTGGCGAAATGCCATTTGCCGGAACGGAATTACCTGGTTCCATCATTCTGGAACTTCTGGATGTTCCGAAGCGTCAATTTTCCTATGTCGATCCCCCCAGCGGGCGCTGGGTCATACTCGATCTGGCGAACGTCCCTTATCTGACCTTGTGGTCCGATGGCGGACCATTCCTTTGCATCGAGCCGTGCTGGGGGCTCACTGACCACCACGAACAGCGCGCTTTCGAAAACAAGGAAGGGATTCAAACAATCGGCCCAGGCGGCGTGCTGCAGGCGTCGTTCGAC
>JBEDUS010000136.1:0-6177 GCA_040414975.1 Candidatus Udaeobacter sp. | reverse complement strand
ACGGTGGGTGGACATCCGGCATAGGTCAGTTCTCCTGGTCAAAAATAAGAGACATCGAGTGCGGGCTCACGGGCCTAACGAGAAAGAGATAAGCCACGGCAGGGTGCCGTGACAAACAGACTGAAATTATTCCGCAATGGGGCCGTTGGCTTCATCGATTGGTTTGGCCGCAACCGTCCTTTCCATCGCGACCAGAGCTAGTGTAGTGTCCCCTACACGCGCCTCCATCCGCCGACATAGCCGAAACCCGCGCTTGGTCCAGAATGTGCGACCCTGGACATTGGCCTCGGCTACCTCCAACTCCACGCGCCGCACGGTAGGAAAAGCGGCCAGAACCTCCCTCAAGAGTTGGGAGCCGATCCCTTGGCCCTGATAGCTAGGAAGCACGTACAATCGGAGAACCGAAAGGACACTGTTGTCGCGGGTCTCCTTGGCAGTCGCTACGCCCACGAGCGCACCTGACTCTGCACGCGCGAGGACAAAAGCGATCCACGGATTGGCGATCTGTTGCCGCAGCACATCGGGATGATGCCACTCTAGGGCGATGGCGGCGAGAGCGTCCTCGGATAGGAACGAACCGTACGCGGCGGCCCAGCAGGTCCGTAGGAGAGCAGCGATGGAGTCTGCGTCGGCCGGAATGGCCTTGGTAATAGTGGTGGCCATCTCTGACTTTGCCGGTTGCAGCCTAACTAGAATTAGACGGCAATTTGTCGTCTATTTCTGACTCCATAGAGGGAAGCGTCCCGTCAAGGGCGGCATGATGGCAAGCCCGCAAAAAGGGCATTCACGGTTCTTGTCTCATGCGCTTTCGATGAAATCGCGACGGATTGATACGTCATCTGCGGTCACGTCGCTAAACATCCCTAAGTGTTATGCCTACGCGGCGAATTTTTTTGGGAACTGCGAAGCTGCGAGGGAGCAGATCCGAACTCGCGTCGGAAAGCATGGCTGAAATGCGCATGACTGGAGAAGCCAAGGTCCAGCGCAAGCATGGTCAGATCGGGTTTGCCATCCGCGAGACGTTCCAACGCATGACGTAATCGAAAACGTGTTAGTTGCCGATGGAGACTTAGACCGGTCTCGCGGTGAAAAATTCGAGCAAGATGAAACGGCGAGCTGAAGACAGCCCGCGCCAGTTCCCCCAGACTCAGTTTGTCACGGAATCTGCGGGCGAGCACGACGCGTGCAGCATCGACCAGCTCACGATGCGCCTGCCGAGTGACCGCACGGATTGGCTGGCGCACAACATCTCGCTGATTGGCGTTTTCGACGCTCTCTGCCAGCAGCGATGCGCAAATTTCCTCGATAGCAAGCCGATCCATCTGTCGCTGGTTGAGTAGAAGCTGGCGTAGCCGATGAAGATTTAGCGCGATCGAAGCAGGGCAATCCCCCGCCAAAGAACGAAACGGCCGATCGGGCGAATCTTCGATCGAAGGATCTACCGAAGAGACGAAATCGACCAGGGGCGATTGGCTAAAATGAATCGATGTGCAGCTATCGCCGTCCGCGACGGGATGCGACACGCGGTAGGATTCGTCCCGATTGAAAAAGAGCACGCGGGTGCACTCGGCCACCAATTGATCCTGCTTCGAAGCGTGCTTAATGAAAACGCCGCTTCGTGGAAAGACGACGCTGTGGCCTGACGAAAATTCTTCCGCTGAGCGATCGCCACGCGGCGCACTGCAATCAATATCATAAACGGCGACCAGCGGGCTGCGGAAAAGAGTGCGCGCGCTTAGGTAATCAATCACGCAGCAATTTTCCTCGGCTCGGAAGGATTCTCAAATCGCAGGCCGGAGCGATGACAAATAAGCACGATTTTGAAAGCCGAACTTCGATGGCGGCGCCACGTTAGTCGGCGTGGAAGGGAAGTACGCCGCCAGTCTAGTCGATGCAATTGCTTCGGGATTCGCTTCGCGAACAAAAACAAAATCCAACGAGAAGGAGTAATCATGCGGAAGAAAAACCACACGCTCATCGGCCTTTTCGCCCTGACAGCGATTGGCTTCGGAAGTTTGAGCATTCTGCTTTTCGCCAACAAAGAACCAAGACAAGGGACAATTATGAATGATCCACGACGCGATATGATAGCCACTCTGGAGGCGCGAGGTCCTCACGCCTCGCTGGGAGATCAAGCCCGGACCTTCGACCGATTCGTCGGCACCTGGGATTGTGATTATGCAAACTTCAAGGAGGACGGCACCATCGAACATGCGAAAGGCGAAGTGATATTTGGTTGGGTCCTCGACGGCCGCGCCGTTCAAGACGTCTGGACCTGGATCGAAAAAGATAGCACCGGCGAGCGGAAGCTCGGGACAACGGTCCGATTCTTCGATCCAAAAATCGGGAAGTGGCGAATCGTCTGGATCGATCCGGTCTCTTACGCGATCAAAATATTGCTAGGGGGGGCGGTCGGCGACCGCATCGTCCTCGAAGGCACCACCGACGATGGTGTGCGGATGCGATGGTCGTTTAACGAAATTCGCAACGATTCGTTCATCTGGCGCGGCGAAAAATCTCGTGATACTGGCAAGACATGGCTCCTTACTGACGAATATCACCTGAAACGTCGAGGTGCAGCTCCGTCGCAAAGCGTAAAGCGTTAGACCACCCGAATTCATAGACATCATGCATGATCTTGCGACAACGGCATCGGGCGGTCGTCACTGGAAATAGGCGGAAATCGGCGGCGTTGTTCTGACTGCCCCTTAGGTAGCGCGTTCTGACTCCTCTTTTTGCCTAGGTAATGGCTCGATGTCGGAAATAGATTCCCGAGGTCGCCACGGCGCGCTCACGCAGCCGTAACGTACCCGCCACGCGCATCGGCTGGGCTGGATGGCGCACGCAAACAAGTTGCAAGGCCGGTCCAAAAATCACCGCCGGCGTTTACGATTCCTCCCGTGACGCCGTTGTCCTTCAAGGCCTCAACAGCGCGATCAACGGCGAAACCTTTGGCGATACCTCCAAGGTCGACGACTAGCGGTCGACGGAATCGAACGCTGCATTCATCGTCGAGAAGGATGTCCTCCCAGCTTCCGCAACCTCCAAACCGTTTGTGAAATCTTGGAAGATACCCCAATTTCACCAGTTGCTGGCCGACCGGGATGTCGAAAACGCCGTCGCTCTTAGATGAAAACTCCTCCGCGCATTTCAGAACACGCCATGTCCACGGGTGAACTTTGACCGGCTTGCACGAAGCGTCGCGATTCAGCCGCGCAACGTCACTGGTAGTATCGTGGAAACTCATCAGCCGATGCACTTTTTCAATTGCCGCAAAGGCACGACCGATAGCGCCAGCCGATCCCTGGCACGCGACATCAACGAATGTGCCAAGCAGTGGACGGCAGCGACGAACTTCAACGTTTGAGCGCAATCTCATAAAATGCCAAGAGTCGCTTCACACCGTCAGTGATGTGCCGGCAACTCAAGGTTGCTCCGCTCATGTTTTTGATGTCGCTATCGAGTTTTAGCGTGGATTTGCTGGTCTTACCGACAAATTGAGCACGCCATTTTTGTTCCCGAATCTGGCCGCCGTAGGTTTCGCGGTAGTCCATGATTTCGATCTGCTTAACCGACCCGTCAGCGCTGAGTCCGGCCGCGTAAGTGATGAATTCGTGTTTGCCCACAACTTCATCGACGATAAACCAGCCGCCGCCGCTTACGCGCCACACTTGCTGTTCATCCCGCAGAACGCGCACTTCGCTGGCCTGTTCAATGGCCTTGCGTTGAACACTCGTCAGCTTCACAGGCATCGCTGTGAATGACTTGCTTGGAAAAATCGCGCGCTGCGCTTGGTCGACAGTGAGATACTGAACGGCAAAGGCCGAGGGCGCAACGAGCGCAGAGATCGGCAACGCGACGAAGGCAAATTCGGTTTTCATCGCCCGTTAGAAATTAATTCCCACCCTCAGCCGCACGTAATATTTCTCGTGCTCGTCGCCAAAGATATAGCCATCGTGCGCAGCGAACTCCTCGTTGTCGTGACTAAACGCCTGCCCGACTGGAAGTTGATGAAGAAATCCGAGGGTGGCCCACCAGCGTTCGCCGCCATAATGAATCGTCGGTCCGATAAAGTAAGCCGAATGCTCGTGGACGGTGGCATCGGCGAATTCGTGATGATTCCAAAATTCCAAACCTCCCGACCAGTTGCGCATAAATCGGTAAGAAAGCCCGGTGAACCATTCGAACATGCCATCGCGCTCGAAATCGCCGCTATCAGTTTTCTCGAACTCCAGTTCGTAATTGACGTTCAACGCCCAAACGAGGCGATCTTCGAGCCAGTTTTTCTGAAGCAAGATCTTCCATTCCAGTTCGCTCTCCTGATCTCCAACGGCCGGTTCAAAATAAAAAGCAAGCCCAACCGGATTCTTGTACGGGCTTAGAACGCGATAAATGGTTTCGAAAGAAACTGATTCGAAGTGGTGTCGAACGACGTGGATGGATTGTGACCCGCGTGGACATCCTCACCGCCGGTTTCGTAAAAGCCGAGCAGGCGTTTTTTCGGGTGCGCCGGATCTGCCACCGGCACGTCGTCGTTCGCATCGACATAATGGTGGTTGAGGTAGAGCGCGACCTGAAGATTATCTGTTAGCCCATACTCGAGCTCTTCGCGAAAATCGAAGACATTGTAGATGCCGTGCTCTTTTTCCCAGCGCGCGGTCATCCATTGCTCAAATTCCCACCGGCCTTTGGGCAGCAAATCGGTGGTGTAAGTCCAGGCGAAGATTGCCTCGTCGGCTCGGGCAATGGAAAGACAAAATGAAATTGCTATGATGAATGTGATCGTGATCTTCACCGCCGCTATTTCTAGCAACAAGCGATGACTTCCGCTGCCGGAGGGTTGCCAATTTTTAACGCCTGATTGCAGCGCAATTCCGGGCGTGTCGCAGCAACGCGCCGCTAACTGGAATTTCGCGAGTCTTTCTCGACGTATCTGGCCAGTACCCAGCAGAGATCAGAAAGGCGATTTAGGTAACGCAAAATCTCAATGTTGAATTCTGCGTCGCTGGCGCTGAACGCGGCAATGTGCCGCTCGGCGCGACGGCACGTCGTGCGAGCAAAATCGAGAGCCGCAGAAACGCGTGTTTCCCCGGGAATGACCCAGTCCTTCGGATAAAGCGATTGGTCTTTTTCGAGATCGTTAATGACCGCTGTGATGCGGTCGACCATGGCTGACGTGGTGATCTGAAACCCATCTTTTGTGTAACGCTTCCGATCGCTTGCCACCGTTGCCAGTTCTCCCATCACAACAATCAGCTCCTTTTGTGCGGCCAGAATTTGGTCCGAAATGAATTTGTCGGTTGTGATGGATCGAGCCAATCCGAGCGCAGCAGTCAGCTCATCGATACATCCATAAGCATCGACGCGCGCATCGCCCTTCGACACACGATGGCCGTACATCAGCGAAGTTTCGCCTTTATCGCCCGTCTTGGTAACGATCGACATCAGGCAAATTGTAGGGTGTTTCTGTGAAACGCCAATTCGTTAGATGGCGTCGGATGCAGAATCCCCCTACGAAAACGCTGCTACCCTATCGCCGGCTGCGGCTCGGCTTCTTCCATCACAGGTGCGCCAATTGGCTCGCCTTTTTCGACCAGCTTGATCTCGCGGTGCTCAGGGAAACCAGTGCCAGCAGGTATCAAGTGACCCATGATCACGTTTTCCTTGAAGCCGCGCAGTTTATCCACCTTACCCAGCGTTGCCGCTTCCGTGAGAACACGAGTGGTATCCTGGAACGACGCAGCAGAAATAAAGCTGTCTGTTTCGAGTGAAGCCTTCGTGATGCCGAGTAAGACGGGAACGGCTTCTGCCGGTTTCCCACCCTTCTCGACGACCTTCTTGTTTTCCTCCTCGAAGTCGAGTTTGTCGACCTGGTCGCCCCAGAGCAACGATGTATCGCCGGGATCGGTAATCTTCACCTTGCGCAACATCTGGCGCACGATGATTTCGATGTGCTTATCGTTGATCTCCACACCCTGCAACCGGTATACCTCCTGCACTTCGTTGACCAAGTGCTCCTGCAAATCCTGCGGTCCACAGACTTCGAGGATTTCATGAGGTACGACAGGGCCTTCAGTGAGCTGTTGACCTTTCTTCACGAAATCGCCCTTAAACACGATAATATGTTTGGTAAGGGGAATCAGGTGTTCTTCCTCGGCTCCCGTGTCGGGATCCTTC
>JBEDUS010000135.1:0-8100 GCA_040414975.1 Candidatus Udaeobacter sp. | reverse complement strand
TTCGAACGGATGAGACGCACCAGGAACTGCAGTGCGAATCGCAGCGAGCGTCGATGAAAGCTCTGTCTCTTCGTTGTACGCCGGAACGACAAATGAAATCATTGCTTTGTAGGGCTTGGATTCACCCGTTTAATATCGACTTATTCTCCATTTATTCATCTCATTGCTGTTGCGCAATTGAAGGGAAGCAAACGTTGAGAATCGTCCCTCGGCGAGGATCAGCGATCCCGGCTGCAGTTTGACTCGCGTATCAAGAAGAGATCGCGGAGGGCAAGCCAGACTTTGCGATTGTTCGCATGCGCTGCGAACGACTCCGCACCATCCAGTCGCCACGGACGAATCGTGCAGCTCTGGAGGACGAGCCGCATCGACTATTTGGTATCGAATTCGATGCCGGCCTTCTGGACTTCACCATAAGGCAAAAGCCATACCAGCGATTCGTCGTGAATATCGACAACCTGAATACGGTTGCCCCATGGATCGCGAAAATCACAGCGAAACGGCGGTTCCAATTTTAATTTATACTTTTCTTTGAGTTTCTTTCGAACTTCTGCGAGCTGCGCTTGATCGCGAACCATAATGCCAAAATGGCGAAGGTTTGCCGGTTGCACCTTTTCCACTTCGAAAATTGCGAGGAACTGGTGCTCACCCAATTTGAAAAATGCGTCACCCTCTCCACCGCTCATTTGTTCGAGATCAAAAACGTCCTTGTAGAACGCCACCGCCTTCTCGATGTCGTCCACCTCGATCGCGACATGATTACATCCATAAACTTGCACACTCATGCTTTAACTTAGTCGAAAAGAAGATGTGCGCCCCGGGCTTTTTACAAGACGGCAATGCCCCAGCGGGATTGTAAAGAGTGAACCGTTAAGCGACACTGCGCGGAACCGATTCTGCGTGATCCAAGAAGTTACTCGAACGATGCGCGATGCGATTCCTGTGTCGGCGAACCAAAGGCGTTCCAGCGCCGAACTAATTCTAATAATTCTCTTTAGCGCAGTAGCTCTGTTGGTTCATCTCCTAACAAACGAGCGCTACGGTTATTTTCGCGACGAACTTTACTATATTGCCTGTGGCCGGCATCTCGCTTTCGGCTACGTCGACCAACCGCCATTGTCGATTCTGCTGCTGCGACTGAGTCAGGTTCTCTTCGGCAGTTCATTGTTTACGATTCGTCTTCTTCCGTCAGTAGCGGGCGCGGCAACGGTTGCAATTACCGGCTTGATCGCGCGCGAACTGGGCGGACGCGCGTGGGCGGTCGCGCTCGGTTCCGCGGGGTCGCTTTGCGCGCTGTTCAATTTGGGTGTTGGCAATTTTTTCTCCATGAACGCGTTTGAGCCGCTGTTCTGGATGGGATGCGTTTATTTGCTGGTCCGGATTGTCAACAGTGGCTCACCGACACTGTGGCTTTGGTTTGGCGTTTTGGTGGGACTCGGCTTCGAAAACAAGCATTCCACCGCCTTTTTTGCCGCAGCCGTTTTCGTCGCGTTACTGCTCACGCCGGAGCGTCACCATTTCGCTCAAAAATGGATCTGGTTCGGTGGCCTGATCGCGTTTGCCATCGCGTTGCCGAACATTCTATGGCAGCTGAGAAATCATTGGCCCACGTACGAGCTGTTGAGCAACATCGCTCATAGCGACAAAAATGTCGCCCTAAGCCCGGTAGAATTCATCGTGCAGCAGATTGTTTTCATGAACCCCGGAACACTGCCACTATGGCTGTCCGGGCTAATCTGGTTGTTCGCCTCGCGCCACGGCAGGCAGTACATGGGGCTTGGAATCGTATACCTGGTCATACTCGCCGAGTTCATCATTTTGCACGGCAAAAGTTATTATCTCGCGCCTGCGTATTCGATGCTCTTTGCGGCAGGAGGTGTAGCTGTGGAGCGCGTTTTTGCCGACCAATTGAGATGGTTTAAACCAGGATTGCTCTTTCTTACTCTAGCGACCGGCGGGTTGCTTGCGCCGTTGGCTGTGCCAACTTTGCCACCCGGCAAACTGGTCGCGTACATGCAAGCCATCGGCCTGCAGCCGCCACGCACCGAAACATCGCATACAGCTCCGCTGCCGCAGATTTTCGCTGATCAATTTGGCTGGGAACAAATGGTCGCCTCGGTCGGGCACGTGTATAATCACTTGCGTCCCGAAGATAAGAAGCGGGCTACCATCTTCTGTCAAAATTATGGTGAGGCTGGGGCGATCGATTTCTTTGGTTCTAAGTTTGGGCTGCCACGGGCGATTTCCGGGCATCAAAATTATTTCCTATGGGGACCGCGGGATTGGACCGGCGAAGTTGCTTTAGTGCTCAACACACACGATGACGACGAGCGCGAGCAATTCGTGTCAGTCGAAGATTTGGGTCAAATCGTGAGCAGCCCCTGGGCAATGCCTTTTGAACGACGGACCCATGTTTATCTCTGCCACGATTTGAAAGCGAACGTTGGAGACTTCTGGCCGCGTGTAAAGAAGTGGCTGTAAACTCACAAAAACGCTTCCGAAGTTCAATCGCGAACCGTATTGATCCCCTGGCGCACAATCCGATTGATCAATTGCGGGTAAGCCAGGCCTGCTTTCTCCGCTGAAAGCGCAAAGTCCTCATCGTTGGCAAGAATCGGGTTGGGGTTGGCTTCGATGAAATAAACTTTATTATCTGTTCCCAGCCGAAGGTCGATGCGCGCGTAACCGTCGATGGTGAGCAAACGGTAAATGCGTTTGCACGTCTCTTCGATGTGCCTGACGAGTTGCGAATCGAGGTCTTCGGCGAACTGATTCTCCAATCCCCAGCGTTTACGATATTCGTCGTCCCATTTCGCCTTGAATGTCGCGATCTTTGGTTCGTTAGGCGGTACTTCCCGAAAGACCAGCTCGCGGATGGGTAGAACCGCGAGTCGCACATTCCCTATCAGGCTCACATAGAGTTCGCGGCCATCGATGTATTCCTCAGCGATTGCGTCGCTGTTATATTTCTCGTGAATAAAATTTACGCGCTCACGGCACTGCTCGTCGGTACCGACGAACGACGCCTGCGAAATCCCGTAAGACGCTTCTTCCTTCACCGGCTTTACCAAAATCGGAAACTTGAGCTGTTTAGGACGCGTGATGCGCTGGCCACGCGGGATGACGACGAAATGTGGAACATGAATGCCGTGATAATGAAGGATTTTTTTTGAAATGCCTTTGTGCTTGCAAAGGGTAAGACCGGTCGAACCACAACCAGTGAAGGGCAGGCCTTGCATCTCAAAAAACGAAACGATGTTCTGATCGAATCCAGGATTGTTCCGAAATTGTTCGACGAGGTTGAAAAGGATATCAGGAGCGAACGTCTCCAGTTTCTGCCGCACGAGATCGACATCGTCGTAAATTGCAAGATGCTCCGCGGTATGACCTACCGTGCCGAGCGCGGTCATGACGTCCGCCTCGGTCTTCCAGTCCTTTGTTTTCAGCTCCTGCGTGAAATCCTGATCGACGGTTGTTGGACTCGTCCCGTCGAAGAGAACAAGGACTTTGAATTTCTTTTTCACGTTACGTGCTCGTTGTCATTTCGACCGCAGTGGAGAAATCTCTAAACATTTCCACATTGCTGCACGCGCCAAAGTATTCTAGAGATTCCTCGACTTCGCTCGGAATGACAAACACGAGTGCTTACTTGGTGCGCTTAAATTTTCCGGTGAAAAGGTAATTCATCACCAGCGTAGTGATAAACGCCGAGACGCGAAAATCCTGTTGCGGATCGTCATTGAGCACGTGAAGTCCGAGCTGGTCGCAGCGGCGCGTGAGGCGGGCAAGAAGCTGGTTCACCCGGAATTTGTTCTCGTTCGTCCATTGGCAGACGGCATTCAATAATCGGCGCCGCCGCCGTTGCAGATACACGCTCGCTTTGATTCCCGCCGGCGCCGCGAACAGCTGCCGCAAGTCGGCATCATAGAAGTTCGGATACGTATCTTCGTAGAGTTTGCGTTTGCGCGCGTAGTATGTCTTGAGCTTGATGTTCAAGCAATCGTAATCAGCGACGCGATATTCGGGCGTGTGAACTGGCGGCTTGCCGGCTAACGAGCGCATTAACTCATCGACGTATTCCAGTTTTTGGAGCGCCCTCCAACGCGCGTAGCGCTTGCGCCAATCGAGCTCGGGGGTAAGCCAGACCGCGAACGTCTCGGCGAAATCCTCGTCCGGATGACTCTGCGCGTACCAGTCCTCGAGATGCATGACATAACTACGGCTGAACGGGCGCGGCCGGTAACTGTCTGGCGTTTCCTCCCGCGAAGTTTGCCCGAAAAGTTCCTGCCATTTCTTCTTTCGCGTAAGCCGGTACGCATACATATAGGCGTGACCCGCTTCATGTCGCATCAGCTTCATGAACCACTCGGGCGTTTCTCCCTCTACTTCGAGCATCATTGTCCGCTCCAGTGCTCGCAACCGGTCGTGCACGAGAAAAAACGGAATGAAAATCGCCGGGATGCCGATTGGAACAAACCATTCATCGCCAACGTGACACGGCGGATGAAACACGAGGCTTCGGGCCGACAATTCATCATAGAGCTTTCCGATGAGCGATTCGAGCGCAGTGCCCTCAAGCCGAAGGCCAAGCGTCGAAATGCGGCGCTCGAGCAGTGCCTCGTCGCTCAAAGATGTCCAGTCGGCAGCTTCCATTTCGCGGATGGTATCATCGAGGGACGCCCTGTCACCCCTTGCCGGATTCTAAGCTTACATTAGAGGTCGAGCGATTTACGAGCGGTTAGGATTCATCGCGAGCAACGAATGCGCCTCGTGAGCGATACGTAAGTCGCCCCTGAGAGCCGATCAGCAGCTCTGGCTATCAGGCCCAATCCCGGAAGTGAAAAATTACAACTTTGCGTAAACGCCAAGCAAAGGACGGCGCGATGGTATTTTCGAACGGAAATCGCTAACGAAACCGTCTCGTGTGCGAAGCTCGACATGACCGACGCTTCGCGATGTTCCATACACGAGCACCGAACCGACTGGCGCGGAGAATGGATCTGAGACATTCAGCCGCTTGAATCCATAGTTACTAACGAGATCCGCCGCGGCGTCCCTGGCTAGTTCGCTCTTTGGACGGGAATCAATAACACCGGAAGCAAGCAATGCGTCTTTTACATAATGCCAGCATCGCGAGCGCGAATGCGCATGGGCGCGCTCCTGTGCGATGGAAGCAGCTTGCATCAATCGGCTGTCGAGGTGCCGGTCAACCTTGCCATACGGGTAAACAATCTGCTTGGGATAATACTCACTGATTACTGGAACTGATTCTTTTTTCCCTCCGAGGCTTTTGAAGCTGAAAAGGCGGGTAGGCTGTGTTGTAGTGCTGACGCTCTGTTGCCCCATTGGGCGCACCGGCTCCATCTCGAAGGCTCGCCCAGAACCCTTGGCGATTGTTCGCGTCTGCTGTTTGGCGACCGTTTGCGTCTGCTCTTTGGCGATTGCTTCTGCCGGCTCTTTGGTCACCGATTGTTTCAGCTTCTTTGAGGCAACCGACGTTCGCTTTTTCGTGATCGCTTTTGGCGGCGTATCTGCGGTGGTCGGCGCCGATTTCTCCGTGATCACCTGCACCATGTCGTCTGTGTTCTTCCGATCGTGGCCCGCAAGATCCAGTTCTTTTTTGATTGCGTGCGCTCGCTCTTTGAGGATGGCTTGCGGCCGCTTCTCGGTAATCACTTGCACCATCTCATTCGCGGTCTGCTGGTCTTGACTTAGTCCTGAAGGAGCCAATGCCTGCGCGTGAAGAGTCGCGCTGGAAGTGACAAAAAGAGATGCAGTTGCGAATGCCCAAAGGGCAGGTCGTTTCCCCACAGAGCCGAGGTTATGCCGGGAATCGAACTGCGAGGCAAGCTTTTTTTTCTTATTTTTTTGAAAGGTTCCTAGGCTAAAATCTGACCGATCGGAAACTAGGCGGTGTTGTACTTCAGCGTCCCGTCGGAGTGCCTTTGTGAGGAACTAATCGTAGGGAGAATAATCCGGTCGAAATTGAGAGGGAGGAGCAAAGATGTCCTCGCGCTGAATGGGAACCCGGCGACGTCTGCGCGGAACGAATTGATCTTCGCCCGAATCGGGTGCGACAATCCTGGTGCGGCCAGACGGCAAACGATAAATCAGCCTTCCATCGGACGTAATTCCAACCATTCGAACGCGCATCGAACCCTGACTAACGGACGATGTCGAAGCGACATGTTTCTTTTTGCTGCGCAAGCCTGACTGCTCCGTGGCGTTCGGTTGCGCGGCCTCGGAAGATTTCGAGGTTGCCACCTCGCTCGCAGGAGGAGAGTTTTCCGGAACGGCGCCTGGGGAAGCAGCTGCGACAACGTTCGGCGTTGCGGCGGCCTGCGGTTGCACATTCGATGGCTGAGCCTGTTGGAGATCGGAGGATGACGAGGATGCGCCTTGAGATGAATTAGGAACGGCCCCTCTGTCGGTTGCTGGTTGATTTGCTCCCGCCAAAGCCGCGTTTGCGGCTGCCGATGGGACAGTTGTGGGAGCGACCGGCGCTGACGCTTCCTGCGGCGAAGCGGGCGTTGCCGAAGCTTCGGGGACGCCAACCAAAACGCCAATCGACTTCGTCGCGCGAGGCCGATGTAAGATTGTGCCAATCGACTCCGGAAACAGGACCGGTGCAACGATCACGGCAGCCAGGACCAGTGCGCCAAACGCCAGTGCTGTCCGAAGCAAGCGGCGCGGTCGAGGCTGGGTCGGACCCGGAATCGTTGTCCTGAAAGGGATGCCATATCGGTCGGCTAGCGCGAGTCGCCGTTCAATTTTCGCAAGGCAACTCCGAATCATCTCTCCAAGCACCACTAGGTCTTTTGGACGTTGATCGGGATTGGGATTCAGCATCTGGGAAAGCAGGTTCCGCAAAGGTTTTGGAAATCCCGAAAGCTTGGGAGAGTGCCGGACCGCGTCAGTTGAAAGTGCCAAGCCAGTGAGAAGAAAGTACATTATTCCACCAAGGGAATAGATCTCGGAATGCAAACCCGGCGTTCGATGCTCTTGCGTGGGCGTCCGGGGCTCGGTGCTCGGAGGCTGAGGTGTAGAAGGCGCTTGTTGTGCCGCTGTATCCTTTGCCTCGAATTCCCCCGCGTCAGCGCGAACTGAAGCTTCGACCATCGCCGCATTTTCGACGTCAGCCTTCAGTCCAGCCAAGCCGAAGTTTGTTAGTTTCACCAGCGGCCAGCCGCCTTCGGGAGTCTGTCCCGGCACGACCATGATGTAGGAGGGCTCAATGGGCGGATACGGAAGCTTGTGAAAACTGGCGGATGAGAGCACGCTCACGACTTGTTCCGCCACACGCAACCCGGCGTCGGGCGGCATTGGTCCGTGCTGAACAACCCAAGCCGCAACTGTTTCACCCAGCACCCACTCCGAGACGTAAACATAATCTCCGCCTTCTCGTCCAAAATCAAAAATCTTGGCAATATTGACGTGACGCAGTCTTTGAAGGGCGCGTGCTTGCTCTTCGAACCGTTCGCGGAGCCCTGGATCGACGCTTTCTACGGGAACCAGCGTTAGGGCAACCTGTTCACCGGATCTTTCGTCCACGGCTTCGTACGCTACTACCGCGCCATCGCGACCGATTTCATTCGGCATGCCATCAGAGCCTACGCTGACGCGATAATGCTGAAGGAAAATTGTGCGCTCCATAACCATTCGACTGGGCGAAGCGAGAGCATCATACTCGCCTCACCGGCCCAGGATTCAACCTCGATTTTGGCAGCAAGTTGCTCCACCAAGGCCTGATTTTGGACATTGCGCTCGAACCGAAAATAGCCAATCTAAAATTCGAAAATACGCATACCCCGTGGTGTAACGGTAACACAGCGCCCTTTGGAGGCGTTATTCTTGGTTCGAATCCAAGCGGGGTAGCCACCCTACTAAACGGCGATTTACCTATGAAGATCGCTAATTTGTTGAAGACGCAACGAAACGCACGAAAACGCACCAAAACACCACCTATTTGGCAAGTATTCGTCAATATACGTGCAGGACGGGAGTTCTTTTTTGGAATTTTCCGAGCGGCAATCCTGAATGGATTCACGCAGCCGGAGCATTCGGGGCTGTATCTTTGTGCGCGTTAGCTTGGCAGATTTG
>JBEDUS010000134.1:0-5601 GCA_040414975.1 Candidatus Udaeobacter sp. | reverse complement strand
CGCGCCGGTCATGCTAGCCGGTCGCAAGATTGGACAGGTGCAGAAACTATTTTCGCCGGTGTCGCCGCAGGAAGAGAAACAGGCGGAAGAAGCAGATGCGGGAATTCATCGGCTTGAAGTAAATCCGAGTCCAACCCCTTCTGCGACCCCGGGCAAACCGCGATTCGAGGTGCGCGTTGATGTACATGTCGACAAAAACGCAAAGGTGTATCGCGACGCCAAGGCGCGAATGATGCAGCTTGGGTTGCTAGGAGACCTGGCTATTGACTTCACCCAAGGCACGGGCGCCTCCGGCCGTGCGAAAGATGGCGAAATGTTCGCCGGCGAACGCACACCCGATCTGGGCGAAGCCGCAGCAAAGATGCTTGAAGTAATTAAGCCGGTCGCCGCCGAAGCAACTACGACCATGAAGGATCTTCAGCAGACTGCGCAAAACATTAATCGTCTCACCGACGAAAACTCCGAGCTGACCCTCGCCCTCGGCCAGTTCAAGACCTTCGGCCAACATCTTTCCGATCTGACCGCGCCCGACAGCTCGCTTTCGCATTCACTTACCAATATCGAAAAAATCAGCACGAGTCTGAC
Organism: Candidatus Udaeobacter sp.; assembly: GCA_040414975.1. Classification (GTDB taxonomy): domain Bacteria; phylum Verrucomicrobiota; class Verrucomicrobiia; order Chthoniobacterales; family UBA10450; genus Udaeobacter. The sequence continues at coordinate 5,016 of JBEDUS010000134.1, read as the reverse complement.
AGAGAACGACAACATCGAGGTGACGTTGCGAAACCTGCGCAATTCGTCAGAGAAACTAAAAGTGGCGACTACCCAGCTCGAGCCCGCCGGCGAAAATATCAAGCAATTTAGCGAGACAATAAAGACTCAACCGTGGCGTCTGATCTGGCCCACTACAAAAAAATACGCCGAAGCATCACCAACGCCTGCGGCGCCCGGTCGAGGGACAATCACTGTGCGCAAAACAGCACGAGCAAGACCACGTCCCCGTCCCACTCCCAGCGGGCGCACAAGCCAACGGTAGGTAGCGCGCGCGTCGCAAGCTAATGATTGCGTCCTCGCAATCACCAACTTTCTTACTTGGTTATCGAGAGCTACGGTCCGTAGCTTTTAGTGAATTTCTTTCTCGGCTCTGGCTCAGGTTCGGCTGATCTGACCTGCGCCGATGGCTCGGACGGAGTTGCCGATGGTTGGTCCGGGGATGTTACTGGCGGGGCTGTCTCTGGCGCTTCAGGCTGCTGCGGCGCGGCGGCGGGTCGTCCGCCACCGGACGCTTCCACATATGCCATTTGCAAATTAGAAAGCGCGTTGCTCAACACTTTTGCCTCTTCACTCGTCAGGTTGCCGCGCGTTTTTTCCTGAATCATGGCCAGTTGATCGATAAACATTCTGGCCAGATCCAGATTCACTTCGGCTTCTCCGGTTTTTGGATTTGGAATTTGACCGAGAAATAACGCGGCGTTTTGCGCGTGCATCACCACGAATTCGATGAAGCGCTGTGAAAGCTCGCCGCTCAGTGTGGTTTTTTGGACTTCAGCCATAAATCATTTCTGTTTCGCGGCTGCCGACTTCTCCGGCGGTCGCACGGTTGCCAAAACGTAAGGTTGATCGCGAAAATATTTCGCAGCCACCCGCTTAATATCCTCGAGGGTGATCGCATTCACATCATGCTCGAGCTGCTTGTAATAAGCAAAGCCGAGTCCGTAAAGCTCGTCCAGCGCGCAATGATAACCGAAGGCGTCGTTGCTTTGGTTGGCGATTTCCTGTTGACCAATCAGTTTCTTTTTCGCTCGCGCCAGTTCTTCTGAGGTAAGTCCCTCATTTGCAAGCTTGTGAATCTCATCAAGAAACGCGGTCTTCACCGGTTCGATTTTCTGTGGATCGGTGCCGAGATAAAATGAAAAAAGCCCGGGCACCAGGCCCTGCATCTGGCTTGCGCCCACGTAATAGGCCAGACCCATTTGCTCGCGAATGCGAATAAAGAAACGCGACCCGAGATCGCTGCTCGCTTCATCGATCAGTTCGAGCGCGTAACGGTCCGGGCTCGACAAACTCGCGCCGCGGAATCCAACCATGATCACGCCTTGCGCCTTGTCCTTGCGGCTTTCAACCGTTTCCGATTTACCAAGCGGAACAGACGGTTTTGCGTCGGTCAGAGCAAGCGAACCAGGCTTCATTTTGGTAAGGGCTTGTTCGACAAGCTGCTTCACCTCGGTCGCTTTAACGTCACCAAAGACGTAGATTACGCCGTTTTTCGCGACGATATAACGATCGCGAAAATCCAACAGATCCTTTTGGGTTAATCTCTGAACAGACTCTGCGGACCCATTCGAACGCAGCGCGTATGGATGCTGTGTAAAGAGCGCCTGCCGCATGATGTTGCGAGCGACCGCCGTGAGTTGCTCTTCTTCCAGGTGGATCGCGGCGATCTGGACTTCTTTTTCGCGCGCGACCGCCTTTTCCGGCATGGTGGCATTGAGCAAGACATCCGAAAGCAAGTCCACACCCAGCTTCAAGTCGGGCTTCATGACATCGACGGACACGCCAAAGCTGTTGTTGCCCGATTCGCTGGAAATGGAACCGCCAACGGCTTCGATCTCGTTTGCGATTTGCTCGGCGGTGTGCGTTTTCGTTCCTTTCAGCAGCACTTTCGCCATCAAATGCGTGACTCCGTTGTCCTGCGGATTCTCCGCAAGAAGGCCGCCCCGAAAAACCGCGCCCACCGCCACGAGTGGCAAGCGAGGATCTTCGCGAACTAGAAGACGCAACCCGTTTGATAATTCAAACTTCTGGATCTCGCCGGCGGCGGCGGCCTTCGGACCCTCCGTTTTCACAGCCAGCGAACCCTTTGGATTCAACGAAACGACCGTCAGATTGTTTTCCGTCAAGTACTGCGCGGCGACGCGCTTGATATCGTCGAGCGTCACTTTCTGGACTGCGTCAAGATAATGGCGGCTGAAATTCAGATCGCGTGTGAGCAACCAGTTTGAACCCACGTCCGAGGCCTGGCCCCGCATGGTCGTGAGCGCGCCAAGATGATGACTGAGCGTGATTTTTTTTGCTTTGGCCAGTTCATCTGCGGTGACCCCGCTCTGTTTCACTTCGTCAACAATGCGCAGCGCTAATTGCTCGGCTGCGTCGCGTTTCTTTGGGTCGACAGTCGCATCGATCCCGAACAAACCGGGGTCGCCGGGTGTGTAGGAAAATGCTGATATGCCAAAGGCGAGACCGGCTTCCTCGCGGACCCGCCGGTACAAACGCGAACTACGGCCCTCGCCGAGAATTGTTGAGAGGAGATCAAGCGCCGGTACGTCCGGGTTCGTGACCGCTGGAATGTGCCATGCCAGCGAGAGGTGCGAGAGCTCCGTAGCAAATTCCTGATGCACTTCGCGCCGTCCAAGCTGCGGCGGCTCCGCAGGAATGAATACCGGCTGGAGCGACTTCCTCGGGTACGGCTTAAACAAGTCTATGAGTTGTTGGTGGATTTTTTCTGCGTCGACATCGCCGACTATGATAAAGGTGAGATTATTGGGGACGTAGCGGGTTTTGTAATACTGCATCACCTGGTCTTGGGTGAGCTGGTTATAGATTTCGATCTCACCAATGACCGGGAAGCGATAGGGATGCACCTGATACGCAGTCGAAAAAAGGAGCAACCCGGCCATGCGATCAGGATCATCCATTCCCATGGCGAACTCCCGCCGGATCACTTCCTGTTCTTTCTGATATTCCTCCGGCGGCAAAGTCGAATTCATCATCGCGTCGGCCAAAATATCGAGCGCCGTGACAACACCATCTTTCGGCACGTCGATCCAAAAAACCGTGCGATCAAAGGATGTGTAAGCATTGATGTAACCACCCACGTCTTGGATTTTTTGCGCAATCTCATTTTTACCGCGCGTTTTGGTTCCCTTGAAGAGCATGTGCTCGAGAATGTGGGACAACCCCGCTCCGAGATGCTGGTCTTCGTCGATGCTTCCCGTGGCGCACCACGCCTGTACGCTGGCGACGGGCGCGCTGTGATCTTCCTGAACAATGATCGTCAAACCGTTTGGCAAAATCCATTTATGCGCCGAGCTCGGCGGAAATGTGATGACGGGCGACGGTTCAGTCGTAGCAGCTTTGAGATTGACCATCATGAATAATAGAATTGCTGAGGAAAACTCTGCTAGTGGTATGCGAGACATGGCTGGTGGGACAGTGGCATCTCCCGCGATGTTCAGTCGTCGCTGATTACTTTCTCGATGCAGCGGTCCTAGATGTCGGCAATTCCATCGGTCCTTTCGCCGGTCGTTTTTCCGGCGCAAACGGCTTCACGAAGGCTTCTTCGAAATCATAAACATTTCTGAAATCTTCGATCGAATCCTCCTCCGTTTTTCCGAATATTCCAGCGCCGATCAGATTAAAGACCATGTTTCCAATGTCCCCGCATGAATGAATACCCCAGTTATCGAAAACCGTCATAACCATCGGTCCGAACTCTCTTAGCGCGTACTGCCGCAGCCCCTTCAGTAGCTCTGGCCCGGTCACATGCCGGATGCTGGTGCCTTTTGCCTTCTTCTGCTGTTTGGTCGTGAAATCCAGCGCATCACGCAGAAAAACATACGCGTCCCGCTGGTACCGCGGATCGCTCCTCACAATGGAATCAAGCGCTTCGGCGAATCCAATTTTTTGCATGGGATGAAAAAGGCGCGTCTTAAACGCGCTTCGTAGCATAATCGCCAAACTCTGAACCGGCAACTACGCGCAGCGAATAGAGTATCGAAATACTGGAACCTTTGAATGAATTGGCTTTCGCATTACTCCAGTCCCGAAGTGTCGATCTGGTCTTCCAGCACATCGAGATAGACCGACAACGGATCGCGTCGCCTTGGTGCGGCCACCGGCGATTGATTTGCCGCTTTAAGATAATCGTTGAAAACACCGCTCTGCCTTTCCATCTGCGTGGCTTCGTACCAGTTCATGTAATCATCGATTTCTCCCATCCGAGCGGCGAGCTCCTTGCGAGTAACGTCCAGATGCCACAGACGCTTTGCGACTCCTTTCCGCTTGCCGCGTGCAAGCAGTGCTGCAATTTGCTGGTACTCGCGCGCGATCGGCCGCAAGACCGGATGCGTGATGCCGAGGAGCAAAAGAAATGACTGGCTCATTTGGTTGACTGCGGCTCTTTCATCCGGCGAGGCCCTGCGCACTGCAAGCTCGCTAAGATTCACCGTTTTTTGCTTCCCGTGATGGCGCGAGCCATCTGAGATTCTAATTTGTAATAATCCATCAAGTCGCCGTTCGCTTTCAGCAAAAGTCAGCAGCTGGTAAGTTTGGTGTTCGCTGAGTCGAGCCACAGTTGAACGCCACTTCTTTTCCAAGTCCTCGCGCAATCCGGGAAACCCCGCCTTCAAATCAGCAACGGGATCATTCGACGAATGCGAAAGATTGGCGATATACCGCGCCAGCCGCGCACGGCCACCGTCCTCATCGAGGAGCAATTGCACGAGTGCCACCGAACACGCTCTGTAAAGCATGCGTCCCGTGGAATCGAGAAGGCCGAATCGCTGGCCCAGAAATTCTTCCAGTGACTTTCCTTTATTGGCTGTTGAAAGAGCCTGCATCAGAGGCTCTCGTTCTCGCCCTGGCGTCAACGCAAGCACACCTTCCACCAGCCAACGCGGCGGTTCGACGAGCGTCGTGCCGGGTAGAAGATCGCCTTGGTCTCGATAAATCATCTCGAGTAGAACAGCGCGCAGCAACTGGCGCTCGATC
>JBEDUS010000133.1:0-4521 GCA_040414975.1 Candidatus Udaeobacter sp. | reverse complement strand
TTTACACATCCGGATATCGACAAACAAGGTTCCGCGTGGGCAATCAACCAATCTCTCATCGCTATCGGCTCGGGTGGTTGGTCAGGCAAAGGCTTCAAAGCGCCAAACACACAGATCGAACTCGGGTTTCTTCCCGCCACCGCCGTTCACAACGACTACATTTTCTCAGCGATCGGCGAGCAATGGGGGTTTATTGGAGGAGCGTTTCTTATTGGAGGGTTCGCGTTGCTGCTGATGACCTGTCTCTTTGTCGCTTTTCTGGCCGGCGATCAACTGGGTCTCCTTCTGGTCGTCGGGATTACAACGCTCATTTTTACGCATATCTTCCAAAACATGGGAATGACGATCGCCCTGCTTCCGATCACCGGGGTGCCATTGCCATTAATCAGTTACAGCGGCTCCTTCGTACTAATGATCATGTTTGGACTCGGGCTTGTGAACAGCGTTTGGATCCACCGAAAAATTCCTGCGTAGGCAAGCCCAGGTGATTCGTTACAACGTTAAATCGCTGCATCGGGCTTCTCGGAAACGTTGTGGCTCTTCAACGCTGCAACGCTGCAACGCTTTAATGTGTCGAGTCGCACATGGAAACCGATTACAAGGTTAAGCTGGAGGTTTTCGAAGGCCCGCTCGATCTACTGCTATACCTGATCAAGCAGGATGAGATCGACATCTACGACATTTCGCTTGAGCGCATCACTCGCCAGTACCTCGAGTTTCTTCAAGCGTTTAAAGAATTGAATATCGAGCTCGCGGGCGAATTCATCGTCATGGCTGCAAATCTCATTTACCTCAAAAGCCGCAGCCTGCTGCCAATGAACCAACAGCCGCCCGAAGAAGACGCCGAGGAAGATGATCCTCGCTGGGATTTAATCCGCCAGCTGATCGAGTACAAAAAGTTCAAGGAAGCAGCAATGGAACTTCATCTGCGGCAGCTGGAACAAGAGCGGATTTTTGCGCGAGAAGGCGACGTATCGGCACTATTGCAAGAACCACTGCGCCTCGAGGAGGTCGGAATTTTTCAGTTAATCAACGCATTCCAGACGGTGCTCAAACGGATCGAAGCGCGACAGGATGTGCAGGAAATTTTCGCCGAACGTTTCAGTGTTTCGGAGAAGATTGATATTATTTTGCAACGGGTCGCAAATAACGCGCGATTGCGTTTCTCTGATTTGTTTGGCGCTGCCGTATCGCGCGTCGAAGTCGTAGTAACCTTTCTCGCGCTGCTGGAGCTTATTCGACTTAAACAAGTCCGCGCGCTCCAGAAAAACATGTTTGAAGAAATCGAAATCGCAGCCGCGGCATGAAATGCTGACACTTATGCATGCACGCAGTTGTTGTGATATCGGCGCTATTATCCCGTCAGGCCGGCACCGACATGCCGGAAGCGCCTCAACGCACCGAGGCGGTTACAAAGACATGCCGCGAATCTTGATCGCCGGCTGCGGCTATGTCGGTCAAGCCACAGCGGATTTGTTGCATGCCGCAGGCTGGGAAGTGGAAGGCTGGACCGCTTCTGAGGAATCAGCAATGGCACTATCCAACAAACCGTATCTGACTTTCCAAGTCGATATTTCAAACCGCGATCAGGTCGCGGAGCGCCCCGGAACATTCGACGTCATCGTTCACTGCGCGAGTTCGCGAGGCGGCGGAGTTGGGTCCTACCGGCAAGTTTATTTGGATGGCGTGCGCAATCTCCTCGATCGATTCGTTGGAACACAGATGCTCCTGACCAGTAGTACCAGCGTTTATGCGCAACGCGACGGCTCATGGGTAACTGAAGAAAGCGAAACCAAACCTGCCCGCGAAACCAGTCGACTTCTTCTGGAAACGGAAACCCTGGTGCTCGAGCAGGGCGGGACGGTCGCCCGGATTGCCGGAATCTACGGCCCGCGCAGGTCGGCGTTATTGAGCAAGTTTCTTGCCGGCACAGCAATCATCGACCCGGAAAACGATCACTTTGTTAATCAGGTGCACCGCGATGACATCGCGTCGGCAATTTTCTTTTTACTGACACGAGAAAAACAGGGAACTCAAATCTACAACGTGGTTGACGATCAACCGATGCTGCAAAGTGACTGCTACCGCTGGTTGGCACAAAGGCTGGATCGCCCACCTCCGTCGATTGGAAAATCAACGGGTCAACGTAAGCGCGGCGACACCAATAAGCGCGTGAGTAATGCAAAACTGCGGAATCTCGGCTGGACTCTCCAATACCCTGCGTTTGTTGACGCTATGGAAAAAAGCGTCCTGGCTAGCATGTTTGTGCTTGAGGCGCCGTTAGGCTCTAAGACTTAAGAGTCACGGCCGGACCGCTTCTCAACGAGGATCAGCAAGTTAGCCGATGGCTTATTGACCGGTAACAGGCAGTTCCTGTGCGCTGACGGCCTGCCATTTGCCATTGCGGTATGCAAAGACATCTGTGAACAGTGTCTTGCGTTTGCCGTGGTCAGTCTTTTCGATCACGGCGCCATTCACAATGCCCGCGTCGCCGTAGACCCTTACGTGCAGATCTTCGAAACGCTTTTCCGGACGTTGGCCGCCGACAGGATGCTCGCGTAGAAACTGAAGGTTTTGTTCCTTTGTGATGATTGCCTCCGGCACAACGTGCAGGAAATCAGGAGCGAGGATCCCCTCGAGCGCCACAGGATCGTCTTCCATCTGTAGCCACCGATTTTCCAGGGCTACCAACTCCTGTTTCGACTCCTCAGTTGATTTCGGCTTCCGGCTGACCTGACATGAGAGAAGCACCAAAGGAAGGAGCACACACCCGGCCATGCGATACCATGTTTTCATATGAAAGCTGTTTGACTTTGCGCTACTCGAACCGGTCCGCAAACGTTGTCATAACCGCCGCCGAATGCGACGGCGCAAATGCCGGTCAGCTTAGACCAAGCTTAGGTGGCTTGCGCTGCTTCCGCGGCTGCAAGATCAGTCGCGCGATGATTCTCATGTCGTTCGCCGAAGAGCTGACGGATCACCTCTTCTACGGGCACTTCCTGAACGTTAATGTCGCTTACGTCGCAGGCTTCGAGCAGTTCACGACAAGTTTCAGTGACTTTCGCGCGAGGAACTTTCAACTGGACTGATACAGGCGTTTGTTCCGTAACTTCACCGAAAGCAGAGAGATCGCGTGCCGCCTCTTTTTCGAAGGTGAGACTTAAAATTTTGTAGCCCGAAAAGCGATCGACGATCTCATCCAGTGGCCCGTCGAAAAAGATTTTACCGTAATCGATCACGAGAACCCGATGACACAGCTCCTCAATATCCTGCATGTAATGGCTGGTCAGCAACGTAACAATGTGATGTTTCTCGTTGTAAATACGCAGAAATTCTCGGACCCGTTTTTGACTGACCACGTCCAGGCCAATCGTTGGTTCGTCGAGAAAAAGGACGCGCGGTTCGTGAATCAGGGCGGAAATCAATTCCATCTTCATCCGTTCGCCTAACGAGAGCTCACGGACCATTACGTTCATCTTGTCCTGCACTTCCAAAAGCTCCGATAATCCGTCCACGACTTTTTTGAATCGCGAACGGTCGATCCCATAAATGGCGCGATTGAGTTCCAGCGATTCTTGGGCGGGCAAATCCCACCAGAGCGCATTCTTTTGCCCCATCAGCAGACTGAATTGCCGTTTCATCTCGTTGCGCCGTTCCCACGGAACGAAACCCAGAACGCGCGCATCGCCCGAGGTCGGATTCAACAGCCCGGAAAGCATTTTGAGCACCGTGGTCTTGCCCGCACCGTTCGGGCCGAGAAAACCGACAAACTCGCCTTCTTCAATATTGAATGAAACGTGATCCGCCGCGCGTGTTTCGTCGTAATGGCGTTTGCCCAGGCCCTTGATTGATCCCCAAAGTCCCCGCTCCTTCCGGTAGGTGCGATAGACCTTGGTCAGCCCTGAAGTTCGAATCACTGGCATAATGCGATGGGAATAATGATTTCCAAATAAGATGTTACCTGCGATTTGCCTGAGGAAAAATGGCGCCTGATGCAGGAGGGCTCTGCTCTTATGTCCTGGAACTCAATTCACTCTGCGCCAGACGACGTCTTCGTTGTTTCGGCGATCGATGAGTGCATCCACTTTTCCATTGTCCGCGTAGCGAAACAGGATGCGGCCTTCGATCCCCTTTCGGAAGAAGATCTCGCACCCTTCAGGAAGAAGTTTTTCGGGTTTTCCGTTGCGTTCGACATATAAATTTTCGCCTTCAGAAAAAACACGCCTGGTTTGCCCGGGCGCTAACTCGTAGGTGCCGTTGAAATCGGCGAATTTTTTGGGATCGATCCTGGCAACAGCGGGGTCTTCATAATAGCGCATCGCCTGGCTGGAGGCGATTTGCCAGACATCGTTCCGCCGCAGCCATGTATCAGTTAGGTGGTAACGAGCGGTGAGCTTCTGGCCAAAGATGGTTTCGGTCTCGTCGAGATCGTAACTTAAAATGGCGGTGTCACCGTGAATGACGCTTTGTGCTTTGGCGATCTTGATCGCGCCCGAATAACCTTTCGGCAACGGCGTGATG
>JBEDUS010000132.1:0-12692 GCA_040414975.1 Candidatus Udaeobacter sp. | reverse complement strand
CAGGATTGGCAGACCATGATGGACCGCAGGGAGCGCATCATACTCGATGCCGTAGAAGCGTGGCAGACCCGCGCAAACGCTTTGCTGTCCAAAAAGGATCTTTCACCCTTTGAATTGATCAAAATTTCTGAGATGTCCACCGACCTCGCGATTATGCTTCGGAGCGGTTGGCCTCTTGGAATGCAAATAAACATGAGGAAACTAAAGGAGTTTTTCCCGGCGCTCCCGAAGCCATGACAGAGTATTCCTTCCACTCCCTTAGAAAAGACGATCCGCTGCCTACTGAGAGCGAAATCTGCGCTCGAATGCAGGAGATCCGCAACCAGGGATTAAGACACCCCATCATTCTGTTTCAGGGACAAATCCTTGTCGGTCGCACCGATTACCTGGCCTGCGAGGGTTTGAACACCGTGCCGCGCTTTGTGGTCAAGTACAGCCTATCCGATCCACAAGGATTTATCACTGCATCAAGGGTTCACCGCGGACAGGAAGCATTCCCGCCATGCCCCACTGTCAACCGTACGCCAACGCAATTACAGAACAGAGAACGAGAGCAGCCCGAGCCTGAGATGAGACAACAGACGGTAGAACTCCGACAACAATTCCCTGCCGCAAGAAAACAAGCCCAGAGCACCGCAGACCGAGAGTACGTCAGAAGGCTCGCTTTCCAAATCGGAATCCGGGCTGCCGCTCGTGAATACGGACTGAAAGAATCGCGCGTCCTAAACTGGGCGTGTCGCTACAGCTGGCACATCGGAAAACGCAAACACTGACCACACAATCGCCGTTGTTTGTGGTCAGCATATGACCGGTTAGTGTGGCACAAAAAGAAGACATAAAAAGAGAACCCGTCTGCTCGCGGAGAAAACGCAGAGCAAAAAGAAAAGCTAACGGCGCCGCGGCCTTGCTCAGCCGTTCGTAACGTCTGGCAATCGCCGCATCGCGTTGCGCTTGTCGTCTGTCGAAAGATGGGTGTACTGGCGAGAGACTGCTGCACTCTCGTGCCCTACGATCTCACGCGCGATAAAGTCGGAGACACCCGCCGCTTTCAGCATCGTCACCGCCGAGTGCCGCAACGAGTGAAACGAAATCTCGCTTGGCTCCCGCGCTTGCGACCGGCCTTTGCCGGTGCGCTCGTGAGTGCGCGGTTCGAGAAGACCAGCGTCCGCCATGATGTCTCGAAACTGATTCGACAGTGAATTAGTGCGCTTATGTTTTGCAGCGTTGGGGAAGATGTAAGCGTTCGGATTGTCACTCGCTGGCAGTGCGCTCAGATAATCAATCAACGGTTGTACGAGCGGCAGCACGATTCGGCGTCCCGTCTTGCGCGTCGTAAAGGCGATCTCGCCGGAGTCCAGATCGACTGCGCGCCACGTCAATTTCGCCAAGTCGCCGAGACGTTGTCCGAGATATAGGCCAAAAAGAATCAGTCCACGCCATTCAGCGTCTTCACCACACGCTTTCAGAATGCGCTTGATTTCCGAGAGAGTGAAAGCGCGGCGCTTCGATTCCGCAGTTGATTTGAGAAACTTCACCCGCGTAGCCTGATTGTGCGTGAGCAACCCCTGCCGCACCGCTTCGCCAAGACAGATTCGCAGCACTTTCACGCTGAGATTAGCGGTCGAGCGCGAAAGTTCTTTCGCTTCCCGATCACGAAACCGTGCAATGTCGTTCGCTTGGAGCGTGGAAAGATCGCGCTTTGCCTTTGCGCCCATCGAGTCAAGAAACCGCTCAATGATACGAGAGTAACGCGCATGCGTGGATTGCTGTGCCTCAATCGACTTGGCTTGCAGCCAGGTATCGCACCACGATTTAATCGACGCGCTAGGCAGCAACTCCACGTTTGCTGCCATGAAAACATCGCCGACACCTTGCGCGATCACTTCGCGCGCGGCGTCCACGCTCAGTTTGCCATTGCGCGCTTTGAGGGCGGCCTTGTGCCAGGTGCGGCAGATTTCAAGTGCCTGCTTTTTGTCACGGGTTTTCGTGGAGCGAAAGACGCGCCTGCTGCGATTCGTTTGAGGATCAAAGATTGCGAACGCACAAAACCAATAAGGCCTGCCTGGTTGACGATGAATGCTTGGCATAGTGCATAATTAGATCGCATAACGTCCGTCAATGTTCAACAATGTTTTGGAATGTCCGTTTACGAGGTAAACTAGTTAGGCAAAACCGCTGCTGTCGTAATAAAGTTCTACACCGTTTTCCTGACTTTCAGTGTCGTCGGGCTTGGTTGGATGCTTACGCGGCCCGGCGACATTCCAATGGTTCCTCGGGCGAGGGAGGTCATCGCGATTGTCTTCCTGATTCAGACAATCCTGACCGCGATAACGAGTGCGGCAATGGCGCTCTATACAGTGCATGTGGCGCATGACCAGGAGCACATCGAGGGGCTCCTGACTCAATCGCATCCTGGCGGACGACCTTCGGTCAGGCCGGCTGTGCCCGCTTTATTAGCTCAATTGGGCGGCTGGTCCAATTGCGCAGCGATGTCTGCCATGGCTGTGCTGTGGATTTACGTGGGTTTTATTCGCTAAGCACGTCGGCAGGATAGCCAAAAATCCGTCCTAGTCGGACAGTGTCGCATTGGTCAGTTGAGATTGTTTCATCGCACATTATTTTGGCCACCCTATGAGATTTCGGCGTTTCAATCCGTTTGCAGTGGTCACTGCGATCGCCGTACTGTGCGCGAGCTGCGAAGAAGTTCCATCATATGTCCAGAATCTAGGCTCTGGAATTTTCCCATGGGGCACCGGCGCGTCTGGTTACTGGCATGGCGATGAGGTGCCCGGTTCGCCCAAGATCGTCGTCAATCTCGGCGAGCAGAAAGCTTATTTCTTTAAAGGCAAGCGTTTGGTCGGTGAATCGACAGTCTCGACTGGTAAACCCGGATTTTCTACGCCGCCTGGCCGCTACCGCGTTGTTTCCAAGGACATAGATCACGTCTCAAGTGAGTTCGGCGATTACGTGGATGATTACGGCAACGTAGTGAAATCGAACATCGATGCGCGCAAGGATTCTCAGCCGCCGGGGACACATTTCGATGGTGCGCGAATGCCTTATTGCATGCATTTCAACGGTGGCTATGCAATGCACGAGGGCTACGTCCCTCGTTTCGCTGCGTCACATGGTTGCATTCGCTTACCCAAAGGAATGGCCGAGCGCTTTTTCGACGCCAGTCCTGAGGGCACGCCGGTGATCGTCAGAGAGTAGAAGTTGTTCAGCCGCTCCTGAAGGCCGAGGGATCTCAAGGTCGAAGAGCAGCGTCACGAAGGTAGAGAACGAGATCGTAGCCGCGTCCGCTTGCCCACGGTTTGCCGTGGCTTTTGAATCCATAGTCAGACGCAAAACTCATAACGCGCTCATTGGCCCGGGTCGTCGCGAAAATGTTCTCGTTCTTCGCGAAAGGAAGTAACTCGCAGACCATGCGAGTCGAAAGGCGTTTCCCTTGGTACGCCCTGGCCACAACGACCCAACCCAGCTCAACAGGGTATTCGTCTGCTGGGACGGTTGCCTGGGCATCGGTGAACACCTTGTTCCGGTAGGCCAGTCTCGGGTGTTTCAGAGCAGCTGCGCCGACGAGCTGACCATCTGACGCCCGAAGAAATAAAAGGCGAGAGGCATCGCGGATCCGTTTCGCCAGGCCTTCTGGATTAACAGCGCCGCCTTCGATGACAAGCTTCTCAAAATCAGCTAACGCCTGTGCTGTGCAATCCGAGGGTAAGAATAGTGACGAAGTTAGCATCACAGCGCCGAGGGACTTCGCTTCCGAGTCGAGACGGGCGCACTCTAATCTCGGCTGTTTTCCAGTTTGGCGTCGATACTGATTAATGGTCAAGAGCCATTCTTGAAAACGCGCCGTGCCACAAAGCGACGCACTGGTCTAAGGAACAACGGTCGTGGAGAATACACGTTACCGTCCTCTCAAGAGACGCGCAGCCACAACGGGCGGATAACTGAGCGGCAGGATGTCGTGGCCAGATGGCTCGCATTCATTCGATCCCGGGCCAGCCTGCTCGCGAATTCTTTCGGAGTTGGCTTCATCGTTTGGTTAGGCCTCATGCTAGCAATGCCGGACGCCGCATGGGCAGAAACGAGATGCCATGCATACTCTGTATTGGCCCTGCTGGAACAAAGCCGAAGGCTTGATACACCGGCACGGCGGAAAGGCTTGAGTTGACCGTAAACCCTCCATCGCTGCTAGGAGCGCACAGCTCGCGCAGGGCTTGCTCCCACAAGCGCCGAGCAATGCCCTGGCGCTGATGTGAGCGCTCGACAAAGAGGTGAAAAAGGTGGGAGCCATCTCGGATGGCGATGAAACCCAGCAAGTTGAGAATCCGAGTAAGCGAGAAGGTATCGGTAGCGTTCCGAGGCCAGGTACTCGCGCTCGGCCTGTACGGACACGGAGGCAAGAAACTTCTCCGCACCCACACCAGACGGATCGTCGGTGAGTTCGCTCTGGAAGCCAGCGATCAAACTCGCAATTGTTTCTGCATCTGCCGGCGAACCTGCTCGGAATTCCATTTGAGGCCTAACGAGAAAGAAATAAGCCACGGCTAGCGTTGCACAACTTTACGGCGGGAATGCGTGAGCGTGAAGGCGCGAATCGCACTAGGGGAGCCGGGCACCTGGATGCAATCCAGTGTGCTGTGGCAAACATACTGAACTTATTTCGTAATCGAGCCGGTGGCTTCATCGATTGGTTAGATGTTTAAAGCTGGGAACCCTCCAGAACGATTTCGTCTGCTCTTTTTTTGAACTCAGGGCGAACATATATGTAAAGCCAGTGACCGTGCCGATAGGGAGTAGGAATCGGTCGAACCTCGAAAGGAGCATCGATTTCAAAAGGAATATGCTCTTCATCAAGGCGGTCAATGATGCGTTGCGCATCGGCAACCTCAAATCGCCCAAGCGTCTCATAGCCTGGGCGATCGGTCCCGCGCAGGACTTGGTAATGGCGTACTATTTCTTCTTCGTCTCGCGGAGACATCATCTAATGAGATAGAGACAAGCCACGGCAGGGCGTCGGCGCAAACACGCTGGATGCATTTCGAGGTGGGGCCGTTGGCTTCATCGACTGGTTAGATTGTCAACCACGGCACTTGTCTAACCTTCCCATTCTCATCGACCCGGAATGCAAAAACATCCAGACTCTTAGCGCCTGTGCTGGTGTACACAAAGACCTCGTACCTTTTTCCGCGCCTCAGACGCAACGGTCCGTGACTTTCTTTTAGATCAGGATATTTCGCGCCATACGTGATGTAGCGGAGGCGCTGTGCTCCTTCAGCGATCCATATCGCGCGTGTTGAACCATCTGATTGCTCCGCTAGCACCGTCACGCCCGTGACGGTAAATTCTTGGCGCTGACGAAATGTATCGCCAAGGTAAAACACAACTCCATTTTGCAGACTGCCAACAGGAATGACGTCAATAACGGGTTCGAATATCGAGCATGATGCGAGCAGAACTATGCTCGCTGCGATAGCGGACGAAGCCAACAACAGATAACGAGAATTAGACGGCAACTTGTCGTCTATTTCTGCTTCCATCGAGGGAAGTGTTCGTTAAAAGGCGGCAGAATGGCAAGCTCGAACGGCAGCGTGGTGAAATTTCGCGCCCCCCACTTAAGTTTTAGTCGGTTCCTGCTGCGGCGCGATGTGCAGCCCGACCTTGGTCTCGGCTAAAACGTCATCAGCTCACTCCACGGAGTTAGTCTGTCTCATTATAGTTTTGACCGGGTTCCGGTTCCTTCCGCTACGGCGAGCCAGTCGCCCTCTTTGGCCGGCTTAACCTCCTGTACAAACGCGTAGGAATCAGGCGATGTCTTCCTAATTGTGAGGCGCACCGTCACCGGCTTGCCATCTGCCGTTGTTCCGTCTCTGGTCCATACCCAACTGTCTTTTTCTGCGACTCCTCTCCACACTTCCGTCTTGCCGCCACTGGTGAAGCTGGTGTGAGTGAATACGTTGTCGTTGGGATCGTACCCGATGACGGTCAGTTCGGCTAATTTCCCAGCCGAGTACGAATGCGCCAGAAGAAAGAACCCGCCGGGCATCCACTCGAGATGTTCCGTAGACTCGAATTTTTCCCCACCACGGCTAAAAGCGCTCGGTTTCGTCGCTCCTTCCAGCTTCCAGTCGCCTACAAAGAAACTCTGCTTCTCCAATTCCGGACTGGGCTTGGGCGGTTGCGGTGAGCCTTGCGCGAAGAGCCAGGCTGAACTCAATAGGAATACAAAAAGACATGCCGGTGATGTGTGTTTCATTGTTCCCTCCATTTGTCTTGAAGAATTCGCATTGGAGAAATGCAGCTGGCATGCCACAAAAACGCTGTCACGTAGTCTTCTCATCAAGGAGGATAGTGCGAGCTCGACGCGTCCAAACAGTCGATATCCATGTTCCGCAATCGGGAATTACCCGTTCCATTTACGGGACGATTCCACGCTGAGCGCTCCGCTCGGTCGAAGCACTGTTATGGATCAAAAGAGGCGCGTCAGCTCATCCGGCGGAAGCGCCGGAAATCGCAGTCCGTCGATCGAAGTGCGGTTCTTACCTTGGAGCGGCGAACGAGCGAAACTTAACGGCGCGCCCGTTTCCATTCCAGTCGTCGTATGACGCGCCGGCTGTGATCTGAAATTTGTCGTTCCCGACCGTGCCCGTGATATACGTCTCGTACATGTCGCCGCCGCCGTTGCCGCTCCACCGGCCGTACAGGAATCCTACTTCTCCGCCGTAATAGATCGGACTGCCGGACGAACTCAGTATCTCGTTAGGCAAATCTTTTCCATCCGTTCCGAGATCTTTGCCATCAGAACCACGGGGCCGACCAGCGCTCGAGCTTTGCAATGGCGGTTGCCCCGGGCCCAATAACGCAGGTGGAAAAACGCCCGACGACGTGAATCCCATCTGCACCCACTGACTCGCGAAACTGTAGCCGGGATCGATGATCCCGGTACTCACTTGAGGTCCATCCAACCAAAGCGGCACCACACCATTGTGAAGCAGAAGCGAATCACCGGCCGCAGCCGCCATTTTCGACCGGTAAAGGCTCAGCGACAACGGCACATTTGATACGCTCGTAGGCCGCACGTGTTTGCGAGTAATCGAATGATGGGCCTGCTGCGCAACAGCCGGCAATGACGCGACCAACAAACCCAAGGCAACGCACACCGCGCGCTTAACCATGCCACAATTCATATCTAAATAACCAAAAACGCCAGTAAAATTTTCCAGTCATGCTGTCATGTTGAGCGAAGCGAAACATCTCTGGATTCACTTTATCATCGCCGAAAACGATCTGAGATTCTTCGCTCCCCTCAGAATGACAGTGCTGTTTCAGCTTCGACATTTTAATCTTTCAACGATTCTTTAAAATATTGGATCGTCGTCTTGATCCCTTCCTCGAAATCCACGCGTGGTTCCCAACCGAGGACTTCTTTTGCGCGTCTGATGTCCGGTTGACGCACTCTGGGATCATCGACGGGCAACGGTTTGTACTCGATTGCGGATTTTGTTCCGGTGATCCGGATGATTTCGTCTGCGAATTGTTTGATTGTCATCTCGCGCGGATTACCAAGATTAACCGGGTCGTGGAAGTCGCTCATGGCCAACTTGAAAATTCCGTCGATCAAATCGGACACATAACAGAACGAGCGCGTTTGTGAGCCGTCGCCAAAAACAGTCAGCGGTTGACCATTCAACGCCTGCCCGATAAACGCCGGCACCACGCGTCCATCACGCAATCGCATTCGCGGGCCGTAGGTGTTGAATATGCGCACGATCCTGGTGTCTACTCGATGATAGCGATGATAGGCCATCGTCATCGCCTCCGCAT
This sequence comes from Candidatus Udaeobacter sp., assembly GCA_040414975.1. GTDB lineage: Bacteria > Verrucomicrobiota > Verrucomicrobiia > Chthoniobacterales > UBA10450 > Udaeobacter. The sequence goes on along the minus strand of JBEDUS010000132.1, from coordinate 4,859 downwards.
AACGTTTCGCCTCATCGTACACACCGCGCGGCCCAATTGGATTCACATTGCCCCAGTAATCCTCCTTTTGCGGATGCTCGAGGGGATCGCCGTACACCTCCGACGTTGACGCAAGGATGAACACAGCCTTTTTATCCTTGGCGAGGCCCAGAGTATTATGCGTACCGAGCGCGCCCACTTTCAGTGTAGGGATCGGGAGTTCAAGATAATCGATCGGGCTGGCCGGCGAAGCGAAGTGAAAAACGTAATTGATTTTTTCTTCCGGCAGAAAAATGAAGTTCGAAACATTATGTTTAATGAACCGGAAACTCTCGTTCCCGGCCAGGTGCCCGATGTTTGCCGTGTTGCCGGTGATTAAATTGTCGATGCCAATGACCCGATGACCTTCCACCAGCAGCCGATCGCTCAAATGCGATCCCAAAAAACCGGCGGCGCCGGTTACGACGGAAATAGCGTTCTTCGCGGCCATTGCGCGGTTTATCTAATGTCGACAGCGCAAGTTTGCCAGTCCGAAGTCAGTTTAATGGCGAGACACGAGTAGCGAATCACGAGGCCAAACGACGAAATTGTAGGGCGTCTGTGTCAGACGCCAACGAATTGTCCGGCGTTTCACGGAAACGCGCTGCAATCATTCAGGTTTCGACATTGATTCGGCATTCGACATTCGTGATTCGTCATTTAGTTAGTCCTCATGCGAATTTTATCCGGAATTCAGCCCAGTGGCGCTCTGCACATCGGCAACTATTTCGGCATGATGAAGCCGGCGGTCGCGCTTCAAACTGAAGGCGAAGCGCTTTATTTCATTGCCGATTATCACGCGCTCACCAGTCTGCGCGACCCGGATCTCTTGCGCGAGAACATACGGCGCGTTGCGCTCGATTTTTTGGCGTGCGGGCTCGATCCCGAGCGTTCTACGCTTTTTCGGCATTCCGACGTGCGGCAAGTCACCGAACTGGCCTGGATCCTGTCGACAGTGGCACCTATGGGTTTGCTGGAGCGCGCCCACTCTTACAAAGACAAACTCGCCCGCGGATTGCCCGCTACTGTCGGGTTGTTCAGTTACCCGGTGCTGATGGCTGCGGACATTTTAATCTACGACAGCGACGTTGTGCCAGTTGGTAAGGATCAGAAACAACACATCGAAATCACGCGCGATCTAGCCGTGAAAATGAATGAAACCTTCGAACAGCCCGAGCCAGGCGGGCAGATTTTCAAGTTACCGGAGGCACGCATCCAGGCTGCGACAGAAACCGTGCCTGGTATCGACGGCCAGAAAATGAGCAAGAGTTACGGGAACAATATCGACATCTTCGGCGACGAAAAAGAGATGCGGAAACGGGTAATGAGCATCGTCACCGATTCCGTGCCTGTGGACGCGCCGAAAGACCCGGCGAAATCCACAATCTTCAAGCTCTACTCGCTTGTCGCGTCCAAGAGTGAGATCGCGACAATGCGCGAGCAGTTTCTAAAAGGCGGAACCGGCTACGGCGATTTCAAGAAACAGCTTTTTGAGAAACTGTGGGAATATTTTGCGCCAATGCGCAAACGTCGCGAAGAAATTCTGGCCGATAAATCGTACATCGACAATGTGCTCGAGCGCGGAGCAAAGCGCGCAAACGAAATCGCCGATCAAGTCATGAAGCGCGTTCGCAAGGCGGTCGGCCTTTCGTGAGAAACACTGACTCAGTAGCGGACGGGCTCTCTTGACTTTCGGCGAACCGCGAAGAAACAGTTCGAACATGTCCATCGGCAAAACGGCGTTGTCGCTCACCGTGCTGGTTCTGGCAGTCGCAGTAGGTATTTCAACGAAGTCTGCCCAGGCAGATGACGCGTTGACCGAGCGCAATAAGAGTATTGTCCGAAATTTTTATACGACGGTGTTAATAGGCCGCGACGTGGATGCTGCGCCACGGTTCCTCCGGCCGGATTACATTCAGCACAATCCTCAAGTGCCAACCGGACTGAAGGGTTTCATGGACACGTTCCGCGAGCGTTTCTCTCAAAAATTGCCGGCAGATTACAAGCGCGAGTTATTAAATGTGATCGGTGAAAACGACATGGTGGTCACTTATGTGCGACAGACCTGGACTGGTCGCGACGGTCAACACCATCAGGCGCTTGGCTTCGACATGTTCCGCGTGCAAGACGGTATGATAGCGGAGCATTGGGACGCCGATTGAATCGCGCGTGCCTCGATTTGCTTGGTTTCAGCCTCAACTGCCTTTAAAGTCAGTGGCCACCATCCAGATCCACATCACTCCAAACGCGAAAATCGACAAGGTCGCGGGAGAACACGGCGCCGCGATCAAAGTCAAATTGCGCGCACCAGCGGTCGAAGGAAAAGCGAATACAGCTTTGCGCAACCTTTTGGCCGAAAAATTAAGCATTTCTATGCGCGCAATCGTGCTGAAGCGCGGCGAGAGATCATGCAACAAGCTGATTCGCATCGATGGTCTGAGCGAAGACGATGTAAGGCGAGCTTTGCTTGAAACGGATTGAAACAGATTCGACGGCTAATCTATTTCGAGCATCTCAGCGCCCCCGAGTTTGGCGGGCTGGGTTGGTTTGCTCCGGCGGTTTCGGTTGGGTGGTTGCCGCGCTATCGCGATAAAACAAAACGCCGTGCGCTCTCAAATTGCTGATCAGCGCATGCAGATCGTTGGCCAGTTGCTGGTTGTTCAGAAGCGTTGCCACCAGGCCTTTCCCTTGTGTGGCGGTACGAAGGACCTTACGCGTGTCATTAATCGCGTTCTGCAAATTGTCAGCTGCTTCTTTTGCGGAAGCCATTGTGGAACCCGCCTGTTCGATAACTCCATCCAACTTCTTTGAGGATTCCGCCAGCGCGCTCGTAGCCTGGTTTAAATGCTCCATGCTCGCCTTGAGGTTTTGCATGTTCTCGTCGGAAAGGGTCTCCTGATTCAGTTTTTGCACAGTTCCACGAGCGTCGGTTAACAGAGCAGTCCCCTGTTTTGTGATGTCGTCGATCCCGCTCTCGCGCTTTCCATCGATTGCCGCGTTCTTCTGCACGTACCCGGTCGGTTGCCCAGTCGGCGGCGTAACGGTGACAAAGCGATCACCAAGAAGACCAGAGCTCCCAACCGTGAATTTGCTGCCAAGTGGGATTTTCACGTAATCGTAAATACGTAATGGCACTGCGACGCCGGGACCGTTCGGAACGAGATGCGGCCCGCCGGAAACACGACCGATTCTGGCGCCCCCGAGCAAGACATCAGAACCCTTCAACAAGCCACTCGCGTCCGCGAAGCGAACTGTGAGTGGATAATAGGTCTTCACGCCTTCACCAAGCCGGCCGAACTTTACGACCAGCGCAGCCAATGCCGCGCATCCAATGAAGACAAATGCGCCTACTTTGAATTCCAAACCTCGTTCGTGCCGATTCATCTTTGAGTCAGTACTGTCAATCTTTGAAGTCTTTTCGCAAGAAGCTGCGATCCCTGGCTGGCGGTTCTTTTCAGGTTAGCAGCCCGCCACTCCTTGCTCGGATCGTCCGAGCAGAAAATCCTGAATAAGCGGATCGGTCGATCGCTGAAGCTGGCTCGGAGTCCCCTGGAAATAAATACGGCCCTCATGCAAGTATGCAATCCGATCGCCTACATCGAACGCGCTTTTCATATCGTGGGTGACGACAACACTGGTCATTCCAAAACGCTGTTGCAGACGGCGAATCAATCGGTTGATGCTGTCCGCGACGACCGGATCGAGTCCCGACGTCGGCTCATCATACAACACGCAAGAAGGGCGGCGAATGATGGAGCGCGCCAGCCCAACTCGTTTTTTCATTCCGCCACTTAAACTCTCCGGCATCTTGTCCCCCTGCCCCTCCATTTCCATCACTTCCAGCATCTCCGCGACTTTTGCATGCAAAACCTTAGGGTTGCGTTCGCCGGCTTCGCGCAATGGAAATGCAATGTTGTCTTCGACCGTCATCGAATCGAAAAGCGCGCCGCTTTGGAACAGAATCCCAACCCTTTTGCGGATCTCTCCGAGCTCCCGCTCATCCATTCCAATGATATTTTGACCCTGGATCCAAATTTCTCCGGCATCAGGCTCCATTAATCCGACGATATGCTTGAGCAAAACGCTCTTGCCGCCGCCGCTACGCCCGATGATGACAAGCGTTTCGCCGGTCTTTACCTCGAGATTGACGCCGCGCAAAATTTCCTGTTGCTCGATTTTCTTTGCCAATGAACGCACCGCGATCATCGGCGACGAATTGCCTGCAACTGAATGGGGTTTCGTAGAAGGCTCTGGAGATGGAGGCGCTTCGATCATCGCAATTGCCCAGACTTTCAACCCTCACCCTGCAACTCTCAACCCCGATCAGCTTTCCGCTGAACCGGATTACCAGTGGCCTGCCGGAAATATGATGTTCAATCCCATCGTCAGGAAGAAATTAACAATGAGGACCGCAAGCGAAGAATTCACGACCGCTTCAGTCGTTGCTCTTCCCACGCCAACTGCGCCCTCGCGCGCTGTGAGGCCTTTGTGGCAGCTGATAAAAACAATTAGCAGCGCGAAAACAAACGCCTTGGTCAGTCCCATGGTAATATCTTTAGGTCGCGTCCAGCGTATCATGTTTGCTACGTAATAAGGTCCGTTGACATCGAGCAGGTAGACTGCAACCAGATATCCGGCCAAAATACCGAACGCGATACTTTCCGCCACCAGCAAAGGCATCGAGAGCATCATGGCAAGCGCTCGCGGCACCACGAGGTAATCAATGGGATAAACCGCCAATGCACGCAGCGCATCGATTTGCTCAGTCACTTTCATCGTACCAATCTCGGCCGACATCGCTGCACCGACACGCCCGGCCACCATTAACGCGGTTAGCACCG
>JBEDUS010000131.1:0-23704 GCA_040414975.1 Candidatus Udaeobacter sp. | reverse complement strand
CGCGCCGATAGCGAGCATTGGAAGAACATCAGGGTGAATACGGCTCGCCGACTCTAAGAGCCAGCGTAGTTCGTCAACGGCGAAAATCTCGGGAGCTTTATCAACAAGCTTTGGCTTCATGGTCCGCCGGATTGGATTTAGCTCCAAGATGCCGCGTCTCTCCGCATGATTAAACAGCAGGCCGATAATCGTCCGGTAGTTTGTTCGCGCCTGTGGCGAAAATGGAAGCGCACGCAGCCAGGTATCCAAGTCGTCAACGGTAATTCCCGCTATCGGCCGATTTCCGAAGTCTTGCACAAACCTGTTCAGCCGGTAACGCAAATCGCGCAGATACACGGCGGAGCGGCCATCCTTGCGCTTTGCTTCAATGATTTCATCGACGAGCTGCGCGACGGTGATTCCATGACGGCGTACGCGCTTCAAGTAATCAACGCGGAATTTCACGGCGTCTCTGATCGTTTCGCCATATTCCACAAGCTGGTTGCGCGCCGTGATGAAGTCTGAGAGTTCGCCCTTGGATAGCGCCACCGCTTCCCGTCCATGCCGTTCAAGTAGCGTTTTCTGGCGTCTTGCCTCCGCTTCGGCCTCGGTTTTCGTTTTGAAAAACATTCGGCCCTTGCCGAATGCCCGAAGATTGATATACCATTTGTGCGTTTTACTGTGGTTGTATTCGTGAACCTGGAAGGTTGGCTTTCTCATGGCGAAATTAGACCATTTTAAGGCTGAATCGTTCAACAGAAAGTCAACACCCCGCAGCACACAATCGATAGATAATCATAAATCTCACAATATCAGTAACTTGCCGACGTAGCTCAGCTGGTAGAGCAGCGGTTTCGTAAACCGCAGGTCACGGGTTCAAATCCCGTCGTCGGCTCCAGCCCTCGCTGGCAAACGACCAGAATGAAAGCTCTCGAGCTGTAGCTGGACGGCGAAATCGTTTGATTCCAAGCAATTTTTTTGTTGCGGAGCTACGGCTTCGCAGATACTCGATTACGAATTGCTACGGTCGAATTGTTGGAATCCGCCGCAGGCTTGCCGAAGGCGGGTTGAGCGTTAAACATTTTGCGTTTTAGAATGACAGACCTCTCTGAGTTTTCTAATTCCGTCTCGATCCTTGTTCCAACCTTGAACGAGGAGGAAAATATCCTGCCGCTGGTTTCGGAAATTACCGCGTGCGCTGTTCCGTTTCGGGAAATCTTGTTCGTTGACGATCATTCTACTGACGGAACTCGCGATAAGATTCGCGCTCTCGCGGACTCCCACCCGGTCCGCTTAATCGAGCAGGACGGCGCAGGTCCCGGGTTAGCAGGTGCCATCATGTCTGGCGCGCGGGCCGCGCACGGAGAAATACTTCTCGTTATGGACGCAGACCTGAGTCATCCGCCTGATCGGATCAAAGATTTGGTGGCGCCATTGTTTGCCGGCACAGCAGACCTCGCGGTCGGGAGCCGCTATGTGAAGGGCGGATCGACGCCAGGCTGGCCAGCGTGGCGCCGGATCGTGTCGCGAGCGGGGGCAGCACTCGCCTACCCGCTCACTGGCCTGCACGATTCCATGTGCGGCTTCTTTGCCATTGGTCGTTCCCGGTTGCTGGAACTCGCACCGCAAACCAGCGGTTTCAAAATTGTCTTCGAAACAATGGTGCGCGCCAGAGGAACACTGCGGGTGCGGGAAATTCCCATCGTCTTTCGCGAACGCGTACACGGAAAATCAAAAATGTCGTTCGGCGTTGCGGTGCGATTTTTTTTCCGCTGGTTGCGCGCGATGTTCGAGCATCTCGTCGGCAGCGCAGTTCGCAGCGAGAGAAGCGCAAACCTGACAGGCGCAACTGAGGTTTTACATCAACAGACCCCAGGAAAGTAGCGCGGACGCGTCGCGCCATACATGGCTCGAACTGTCACCCAGGACAACCACAATCACATCCTTGCCAGGGCGCGTGCCGCTTGCGATCAGACATTTTCCAGCCGCATCGGTATAGCCAGTTTTCATGCCGTTGCAGTAGGGAAGCCGCCTCAGAAGCCTGTTGGTGTTTTCAAGCTCGCGTGTGCGACCATTAGCGAACCGAAAAACAAGCTGCGGCAGACAAACGATCGAACGGATTGTCGGGTTCGCATAAGCCGCGCGCGCGATGAGCGAGAGGTCGCGCGCGGTTGAGTATTGCCCAGGAATTGGCAGGCCGTTTGGATTCACAAAGTGCGAATGCACAGCTCCAAGCTGCTGGGCACGTCTGTTCATTATGTCTGCAAACGCTTCGACACTGCCGGCATTGTCTCGGGCCAGACATCGTGCGACGTCATTCGGGCTCTTCACAAGCAGCGCACGCAGAAGATCGATCCGCTGATAAGTGTCGCCCGCCTTGATGTTCAACTTCACCGGCTCAGCATTTGTATCGGTTGGCTGCACAGTGACCTCTCGATCAAGAAAACCGGTTTCCGCTACAATGAGCGCGGTAAGTAATTTTTGTGTGCTCGCCGCGGCCCTGAACTGATCCGCATTTTTTTCGTACAATGTTTTGCCACTATTCGCGTCCACCACAATCACTGAGGCTGCGGTGGTCTTTGGTATTCCCTCGGGAGTGTACTCCGTGGGCGCTGAGATTGAGTCCGACTCTTCTTTCGACTTTTCGTGTTTCCGGTGCGATTGGGAATGAGCGGATTTTGAACTCTTTGTTTTGCGAGTCGGAGTCGCTTCAGCATCGGCATCAGCATCCTCATCGGCTTTTGCTTTAACGGCCTTCGCTTTCCGAACCGACCCGGAGACCCCACTAGGTCGTACGGACTCGGAGTCGGCGGCGTCCTGGCTCCATACGCTGGGAACCGATAACAGGATGAGAATGCAAAGGGAGCAGAGCCAGTTACGCGACAATCTCATTGGTCGTAAATTAGCGACAAAACTTTTACGGCAGAAGCGCCGCTCCGCAAATGCCAATCTTACGCCTACGATTGCCGCCCCCGCTCGATCAATTCGATTTCGTAGCCCTCCGGCGCGTCGATGAATGCGATTTTGCTGGTGCCGGTCGAATGCGGGCCGTCCGATAGCGCGTAACCCTTTGCCTCTGCGTGTTTCGCGAACTTCTCGAGGTCGTCCACCTCGAATGCGAGATGGGTAAGGTCGGGGCCGACCACTATCGGCCCGCTGTCGTCAAACTTACAAATCTCAATCTCCTCATCGCTATCGGGGGCTTTCAAAAACACCAACTGCGATCCACGACCGGACGTGTGGCGGCGAAGCTCCTTGAGTCCGAGCACATCCTTGTAAAAAGAGACGGTTTTCTCCAAGTCCCGTACGCGATATCGTGTGTGCAGCAATTTCTTGACCATGGCTTACCCTATTCTTGCGGCACGTGGATTCAAATTCTCGCTCTGGACAAAGCCCTCAAAACGGCTTGATTGCCCGTTCCGCGGAGCGCTTGGCATAAGCCAGCGCTGATGAGAGTCCGCCAACTCGATTCCCTTTGTGTCACGTCGAGCGAGGTCGAGACGTCTCTCGCTGAAGTCTGAACGTTCTAGAGATTTCTCGACTTCACCTTCGGCGGAGTTCGCCCTGAGCGAGCGGAGCGAGTCGAATGGACTCGAAATGACAAGAACTCAATTATGAAGAAAATCGGAATTCTTTTTGGCCAGGAACACAGTTTTCCGCCGGCGTTTGTCGAGCGGGTGAATCAGAAGACCGGCGGCAAAGAAATCGTCGCGGAATTTGTCCGAATCGACAAAGTAATCCAGGGCGAGCCGTGCGGTTACGACGTGGTGATTGATCGCATCTCGCAAGACGTCCCATTTTACCGGGCCTGGCTTAAGAACGCCGCCTTAACCGGCACGGCAGTAGTAAATAATCCTTTTTGGTGGAGCGCCGACGAAAAATTCTTCAACAACGCGCTCGCGATTAAGATCGGCGTCGCAGTCCCGCGAACAGTGTTGCTTCCATCGAACCAGCCGCCGCAGGACACAAACGACAAATCCTTCCGCAATCTCGGATACCCGCTGAATTGGGAAGCGATTTTCAATTACGTCGGCTGGCCCGCGTTCTTCAAGCCGTTCGCAGGAGGCGGCTGGAAGAACGTTTATCGATTGCACAATCCGGATGAATTTTTCCGGGCTTACAACGACACTGGCCAACTGGTGATGATGCTGCAGGAAGAAGTGAAGTTCGAAATGTATTTTCGGTGTTACTCGATTGATCAACGTAAGGTGCGGATCATGCCATATGAGCCGCGTCATCCTTATCACCTGCGGTATCAAACCGAATGGCGCGCCCCGAATGAAATCCTGCAAAAAGTTGAGGACGGTGTTTTGCGATTGAATCAATTCCTCGGCTACGACCTCAATACGGTGGAGTTCGCCGTGCGCGACGGCGTGCCGCTCGCGATAGATTTTTGTAATCCTGCTCCCGATGCGGAAGCAGCCTCAGTGGGCCAGGCAAATTTCGAATGGGTTGTGGAAGCCGTTTCGGAAATGGCGATCCGCAAAGCGCGCGAACACGTCCCCAGCCGCGACAATTTGAGCTGGGGCAAGTTTCTGCAAACCGCCGTTACGCGACGCGCGCTCGGCGACCTCGCGTAGGAACTGGAATCAACTTCGAGTCACCCCGGGCGCGACGAGGAACTTCCCGACGCGGGATGACAGCAGGCTGTTTTTGGCGGACATTGGCCGCCCCTCGATGAGCGCGAAGAACCATACATTTACCCTCGGCATCGAAGAGGAGTTCGCCATCATCGATCCGGAAACGCGCGAGCTGCGTTCGCATATCCACGAGATTCTCGAAGGCGGAAAAATCATGCTCAAGGAGCAGATCAAACCCGAGATGCACCAGTCTGTGGTGGAACTGGGCACGGAGGTTTGCGATTCTATCGACTGTGCCCGCGCACACGTGATCGAGTTGCGCAGCAGACTGGCCGAACTCGCCGGTCGCAGTGGATTGAAGATCGCGTCGGTCGGCACGCATCCGTTTTCCCACTGGCGCAACCAGCACATCACCGAGGGCGAACGTTACAAGCAAATCATCGAAGACATGCAGTTGCTCGCCCGGGCGAATCTGATCTTTGGGTTACACGTTCATGTCGGAGTTCCGGATCGTGAGAGCGCCATCCACGTGATGAACCAGGCGCGCTATTTTTTGCCGCACATTTATGCGCTGTCGGTCAATTCGCCATTCTGGCTGGGAGAAAATACGGGCCTCAAGGGTTATCGCCTGAAAGTGTTCGAGCGCTTTCCGCGCACCGGTATTCCCGATTCGTTCGAATCGCTCTCGGAGTATGACGACTATTGCAAGCTGTTGGTCAAAACCGGTTGCATCGACAACGCGAAAAAAATCTGGTGGGACATCCGGCTGCACCCTTTCTTCGATACGCTGGAAGTGCGCGTGTGCGATGCCCAAACCAGGGTGGATGATACACTCGCGATCGCCGCTTTGATCCAGGCAATCATCGCCAAACTCTTCAAATTGCTTTGGCAAAACACTACCTTCCGTATTTACCGGCGTCGTCTTTTGGATGAAAACCGGTGGCGCGCTGCGCGTTACGGCATCGACGGAAAACTGATCGATTTCGGCAGGGAAGCGGAAGTGCCAGAGCGAAGCTTGCTAAACGAGTTACTCGAGTTTGTGGCCAGCGAGGCAGACCAACTTGGGACGCACCGGGAGATGGCCCACATCGAGCGCATCATGCGCGAAGGTACTGGCGCAGATCGACAGCTTGCCGCCTACGAACGTACGCAGGACATGAAGGCAGTGGTCGATCACATTGTCGCGGAAACGTACGAAGGTTTGAGCGGCGCGCCGGCTCCGAGTTAACCGAGCCATGAAACCATCTGGCGTTTGCGCGCAGTTTGTTCAATTCAGACTTCTGATTGTCGCAATCGCCTGTTTGTTGCCGCGACCTTCTCACGCTCGCGACGAACTCCGATTCTTTTCATTCGAACATGTCAAATCGGACAACGACGCACGCGATAGGATGGTCGCACTCGACGTTTCTCGGACAAGCCCCCTGTTGCACTACCAGTTTCAGGAAGCGCCGACCGGAAGTCTTTCCCCGTCGGTTAAATCTATTGAATTCGACCGAGATATGGAGCTAACAGACTCGGAGGTCGAATCGGTTTTCAAACGTCTAATTTCCGCTGGCACCTTTAAATTGCCAAGGTCTTCCGAACACTGCGGCGAGGGCAACTTATGGGATCTGTCGGGGTCATTAGGTGGACGCGAGTTCGAACTTTCGCATCGGCTTTTCCCCCGCGGCGGAATACGAAAGCAAATCGATGAGGCAATAAAGAGTATTGTTCACGAATTTGGGCTGGATCAAATCAACGGTCCCGCCTACGCGACGATAGGTCGAAAGGCGGGGACGAACACTATAGAGGCGTCAGACCTCCAAGATCGGCCAAATCCTCCTGCAGTCAGTGAATCGGAAGGAGACTTGATTCCCCCAAGAGAAACGACATTGCAAGAATTGATTAGCCATGCTGACAAGTTCGACGGCAAGCGCGTTTCAGTAGTTGGCTTTTATCACTCTGACTTCGAAGGCAATGAGCTTCGCTTCCAGGAAAAAAGTGATGAGAGAGAAAACGTCTGGTGTGAAGTAATTTCTTCTTTTGCTCCAAAGGAGGTTGCATTCAAGCAAGACACTTGGGCGCGCGTTGACGGCACGTTTCTGAAAGGTCCGTCCGGGCATTTTGGAATGTGGCCAGGTGAGGTTACGCGCGTAACGCGCTTCGATGTGCAAGCAGCGCGTGTTCTGACAGAGCGATAATCTGCCGCTGTATGCGGAACGCGAACCGGCGCCCAACGCCTACCCGTGGATCGTCCGTTCCTAGTCCGATTTAATCTTCGGTATCCTCATGTCCGAAAACCAACGTAACGATCAGACCTAGAACACTGACGGCTGCCATCATTCCGAGCACTGTCGGGACGCCAAACGTACCTTTTAAAATTGGCAGGACGAAGACACCGGGAGTCGCTCCGATTTTGGCTACGCCAGCAGCGAAGCCGCTGGCGGTAGCCCGCAATTCCGTTGGAAACAAGATCGGCGGCAGCGTGAACGTGGTCGAATTAGGTCCCGCGTTCATTAACAAATTGAACAGGATGAACCCGGCGAACACGAGCGGAATGTGTCCCGCCCCTGCGGGAGAATTCGATAGGTGAACAGCGATTATTAGCAACGACATGCCGATAGCCATGCTCGCGAAACCAATGGCCTGCATTCGGATTCGGCCGAAGCGTGGTACAGCTCAGATTCCAAGCAGAAAGCCGAACAACAGAAACAGATCGATCGTTGCGCTTCCCTCTGCGACGGCAAAGTCATGCGCGATGAGGCCGCTTCCCTTACCCGGCACACCAATTGCACCCAAAATAATCGGGGTGAAAAGTCCGACTCCGTAGGTGGCGATGTCCATCAAGAACCAGGGAGTTGCGACAAGCATCGTACGCGCTCGATAGGCCCGAGAAAAAAGAATTGCCATTCCCGGTGGCTTTGCTGGTGCTGCCGAGTTTATCGCCTTTTGGCGTTCAGCGTCGCTCGTAATTTGCAGCATTGCTTCTCGCTGATCAGGCATGATCCGGATAACCGCATCGGCAGCCTCGACAAATCTGCCTCGAACCATCAACCAGTGCGGACTGTCTGGCTCTGACAGACGGAGCAAGAAAAAGAGAAGGGCAATCACAGCTTCGCCCGCCAGAAAAAACCGCCAATTTTGAACGCTGTGCATGCTTTTCAGCAGCACCAGCGTAATCATCGCCGCGAGCAACATGCCGACTGATTGGCAGGCAATCGTAGCGACCATCATTCGCGCACGGCTGCGTTTCGGCAGGACTTCCGAAACGTAACTGCTGCTTACCGGAAAATCGATGCCGATCCCCACCCCCACGAGGAGCTGACCGATAAAGAGCATTGCAAATCCGTTTGCAAGTGAACTCGTGGAGCCGCCCGCACAGATGATTATCATGTCGGCGAGCATCAATTTCTTTCGGCCAAGACGATCTGCCATCGGCCCGCCGATTCCGGCCCCAAAGACCGCACCAAGCACCAGACTCGCGCCGATGAGACCTACCAAACCAGGCGTAAGATGAAACTCCGCGATCACCAGGGGCATCGCTATGCCAAGAACGAAGATTACGAATCCATCGAGCAGTGTACCTCCGGTCGAGAGCACCCAAAGCCATCCCTGGATCCGTCTTAGTGGCGACTCATCCAGCAGCAGTGTCAGACGTTCCGATGTCGTGATTTCGACCAATTTACCGCTTTTTGCGCCGATCCGCTTTCTCCCCGTCCTCCGCCTGATGATATTCACGACGAATTCTGGCGATGCTCACAGTTGGTTCGGGAAACCGCATCTTCATCTTCTTCATTTGTCGAACGATGATCTGGGAAATAGCCAGATCCCGGAACCACTTGTGGTTTGAAGGAATGATGAACCAAGGCGCACACTCAGTGCTTGTCTTGTTAAGCACATCCTCGAATGCCTTCGTATAGTCATCCCAATATTCGCGTTCCTTGTAATCCGATTCACTGATCTTCCATTGATGGGTGGGGTCATCCAGTCGCTTCTTGAACCGGGCAAGCTGTTCTTTGCTCGAAATTTGCAGGAAAAATTTGAGGATCGTTGTGTTGTTTTCCGTAACGATTAGCTGTTCAAAATCGTTTATTTGATCATAGCGCTTCAACCAGACCTTTTTCGAAGCCAAGCCGTGAACCCTCGCCGCCAGCACATCTTCATAATGGGAGCGATTGAAAATCACGACAGAGCCCTTGGCGGGTACGTGCGGATGCACGCGCCACAGAAAATCGTGTGCCAGCTCTTCTGGCGTCGGCTGCTTGAAGTTAACCGAGACACAACCCGCAGGGTTCATACCCGTGAAAACATGGCGAACCACGCCATCTTTGCCGGCGGCGTCGAGTCCCTGCAACACAATGAGAAGGGAATGCTTGTTCTCCGCATACATGAGGTACTGCAGTTCGTCCATTTTCTGCCGGTTCTTTTCGATCTCGGGTAAAGCTGCCTTGTGCGACTCATGTTTGCCGTGATAGCCGGGATCGAAATGTTTTAACCGGATCTCGGACCCCGGTTTAACGATGAGTTTGTTCCGATAGTTGGCCATGTTGCTCTCCTTGCTTTAGTGGACCGCCTCTGGTCCACGCGCCATGGAAACTTGAAGTGGCTGGAAAAGCGACCTCTTCCAAGAATGAGCCGGGGTCCAGAATTCCGCAAATCCCGAAGTTCACGATGCCCTGTACTACCATCCACGCCAGGTTATAGGCCCAAACAAAACCGATGATTCCCCAAGGAAGCGGCGACACCAGCCAACTCTGGCTGCACATGAATACCATGGCGACTTGCGTCACGACAATCGCAAGGAAGAACTTGGGATTTGGATACGGTGGACTCCAAAGCGCTCCCCAGTGTGAGTCACGAATAACACGAGATGACCGCCAGCTACAAGTTGTAGAAACATCATCGTCTGTAGCTGAGGATGGCCGAGATGATGAAGAATATCTCCGAGGGAGAGCAGGCCAAAGCTTTGAATAACTCCAAGTAGCCCGAGCATCGACGAAATCACTAACACGTGGTCCAGCTCCCATTTTACCGATTGAGGCGGCACGCTGGCATTTATCGAAGGCGATGGCCATGATAGCGCGTCGTCCAAAAGAGCGAGCGCGATAAGCATAATCGCGCGTAGAGGAAAGAAGTGATAGTAGATCGACGCCAGCACCACAAATACCACGATGGCGATAGCTTCGCCAGAGTTTCGGCGACTGTGGCACCAGCGGATCCGGCAACATCAGAGGCCCACATGAACAACTCCTGGGTTCATTCGACAGGAGGACGTGATAACTTGTCCGCTCCTCGAAGACTAGAAAAAAGCTACCCGTAACGGTGAGGTACGCCGTTCGTGGCGACGAGACCGTCTACATCGCCTTATAATCAACCGTAATAGTCCGATAAAGCAGCGGGCCGTGTTGCGCGGAGAAATAAAAAAGCTCAAGCATCGTCGCGCCGACCATCCATTGATACCCAACCAGCGTCTGAATAACGTCGGTGTCATTATCACGCGAACGTGATACCAGCTTTCCCGTCCCGTACTTCTCATCAAAATATTTGCGAATTTCTCCCATCCGCTGGTTGTAACGTTCGATCGACCAATCCGGGTATTCGTATTGCAGCTCCACTGCAACAAGTGCTCGTTGCTTAAAAGTAAACAGGGTGCGCTTTAAGCCAGGATGAATTAGTCCTTCCACCGTCCAGACGTCTCGGTTCTCTTTTTTTTCGCGCGAGGTAATCTTCGCTTTCGCTCCGTGCAGTACCGCTTCCACATGCGCCATCGAGTCATTCCAACGAAAGCCGAAAGGTGGCAACAACTCATCGACGGAATATGCCCGCGCAGAAGAAAGCAGAAGGGCAATGATGCAGGTCGAAAGAATTCGACGTATTGCCGTACTCTTCCAATTCAAGGTGCAGTTTGCCTGCCAGTTCTCTATCTTCGTGTGCGTCGCCCGCATTTTGATCGGCATCCGAGTGGCACTCTGGAGGCCGGAAAATTGCGTGCACGGGCCAATTCGGTCAAATCGAGAGTGGCGACACAGCCACGCAAATCAATTGACGGCGACACCCCCCGCCTCAGACAAATTTGCGGCGAAACCAACCGTTCGGGATTCTTTCTTTGTTTTCCCTCGGACACGCGCGTTTCTCTTTTCTAGTCAAGAAAAATTTTGTTCATCAGGAAAAATAAAATTCTTTTTTTTCATTTTTTTTCTTGTCGGTTTTGAAAGCGATTTCTAGTCTCAAGCCCGCCGGCGAGAAAGAAACAAGAGCGCGTGTGAATAAGTTGTGAACATTTCTGAGAAACTTTTGGCAGTGAGAATGAACGAGACGCAGAACTCGCCGGAACAACGACGGGACATGCAACGCCACTTTAAGGCACCGCATCGATCGCTAACGCGTAGTGCCGTCTATTTTCCCTCGTATTTACGCTCTTTTGACAGTTTTCCTCCGGACCTCTCGAAGAAATTACGTTGGCGATCAGCTCGATGTCGCCCGGCGATTACCCGGCGATTTTCCACTGCACCAGCGAGTGTGGCGATTGTGTAACACTGTTAACAAGTCTGCTATGGACAAGAGATGCGCACAGCTGTGGCAGCAATTGTCGGCCGCGCTCAGACCGCAGATCAGCGCCGATAGCTTTAAGCGCTGGTTTTCGGCGGTCGAACTTGTCGAGGCGAAAGACAAATCGCTCACACTTCGAGTTCCAAACAATATCTATCAGTTTTGGATAGAAAGTAATTATATGCCGGCACTGCAGACTGCCATCGTAAGCGCCTTCGGCAGCCCGCGGACTGTGAGATTCTGCTCGCCCTCGGGCACCAGCGTGCAGATGCCAGCCGAGGACCCCGCACCGCTGGAGAAAATCTTACCGGAACCGCCAGCGGACACAAAACCAGGCGCAACGGTACCCGGGCTCAATCCACGGAACACGTTCGAATCTTTTGTGGTTGGTCCGAACAATGAAATTGCGCATGCCGCAGCTCTCGCGGTGGCGCAGGCACCCGCGCGCACGTACAATCCGCTGTTCATTTACGGCGGTGTTGGTCTTGGCAAGACCCACCTGATGCAGGCCATCGGCCAATACGTCTGGGCCAAGAAAAAAAACGTAAAGGTGATTTATGTCTCCAGCGAACTCTTCATCAACGAGTTTATCGACGCCATCCAGCACAGTAATCTGGTCAAATTCCGGAAGCGTTATCGCCAAGTCGACCTACTCCTGATTGACGACATTCAATTTCTCGGAGGCAAAGAGCGTTCCAAGGAAGAATTCTTTCACACATTCAATACGCTTTTCGATGGGCATAAGCAGATCGTCCTCTCCAGCGATCGGCCGGCTTCCGAGATTGCGAACCTGGAGCACCGGCTGGTTTCGCGCTTCGAATGGGGACTCACTGCCGAGCTTCAGCCGCCTGACATCGAGACGCGCCTGGCGATCCTGCGGAAAAAAGCGCGTGGTATGCAGATCAAATTGCGCGACGAAGTTTTTCAATTTCTTGCGAGCCGCATTCGCACAAATGTGCGCCGCCTGGAGGGCGCGCTTATGCGCGTGGCTTCGTTTGCGTCACTTAGCGGCAAGGAACTGACCCAGGAGGTCGTGGAGCATTTGTTGAAGGATATTTTGCAGGAGGAAGGACGTCATTCCATCACGATCGAGCAAATCCAGCGGCGCGTGGCCGAACATTTTGATGTCCGCGTGGCCGATATGACGAGCAAGCGGCGTCCGGCCAGTATCGCCTTTCCGCGGCAGGTGGCGATGTATCTCGCGCGCGAGCTTACCAAATCGTCTTTGAATGAGATTGGCGACGCCTTTGGCGGACGCGATCACGGCACGGTATTGCATGCCTGCAAACTGGTAAAGAAACGGATGGCCGAACAAGACAACATCCGCCAGACGATATCCTTCATTGACAGTTCCCTTCAGCGTTGAGCCTCACGTGGTGCGTTTCCAGCTTTCGCCGCTACAAATTTGCCGCTGGAGAAATCCGCCTTCGTGGACTGGCCCGACATTGGAGAGATTGCGGTTGCCGAACAAAACCCGAAGCCTTACATCTTAAGCCGTCATAATGAAATTTAGTGTAGCGAAAGAAAAACTGCTCGAAGGCCTCCAGCAGGTCCAAAACGTTGTCAGCACCCGCACCACTCTTCCCATCCTTTCCAATGTTCTTTTGCAGGCGCACGGCGACGAAATTCATCTCACTACCACCGATCTCGATGTCGGTGTGCGCGGCAGTTGCGAGGCGGACGTAGAAAAAGAAGGAGCGACCACGCTGCCGGCCCGTCGTCTTTTCAATATCGTCCGTGAACTGCCTTCAAGCGAGATTCAGATAGATGTTAATGGAAAGAATGCCGCTTCCATCCGGAGTGGCCAAAGTTTTTTCAAAATCCTCGGACTGCCCGAAGAGGAATTTCCGCCTCTACCAAAATTCGAAGGCGCGAAAGTTGTCACGATTCGGCAGAAAGATTTGCGAGACGGACTCCGCAAGACTGCCTATGCCATATCGACTGACGAGACTCGCTACGTTCTCAATGGCGTTCTTTTTAGCTTCAAAGAGAACAAGCTGACGTTAGTGGCAACGGACGGGCGGCGGCTTGCTATGGTCGAGATCGAGCTTGAATTCCCGCGCAGTCATGAAGCGGACCTTATTGTTCCGACCAAAGCGGTGACGGAATTGCAACGCCTGCTTACTGACGACGGCGAGATTAAGGTCAGCATGGGCAGCGGGCAGATTGCGTTTGACCTCAACAAGACGCTGCTCGTTTCGAAATTGATCGAAGGCAATTACCCAAACTATCGCCAGGTCATTCCGTCCGAAGCCAAAGAGCGAATTAAACTCGAGCGCGAGACTTTCTTAAACTCGCTTCGGCGCGTTTCGCTGCTTGCCAGTGATAAATCGCATTCGGTCAAATTGAACTTTGGCAAGAACAATATCGACATTACCGCTACGACACCGGAGGTGGGGGAAGCAAAGGAATCGCTCGCCGTCGCGTACAAGGGTCGCGATTTTTCCATTGCGTTTAATCCTGAATTCCTCATGGCGCCCCTGCGCGCGCTGACTGAGGACGAAGTCTTTCTCGATCTCATTGACGAGATGAGCCCGGGTGTTTTGAAGATTCAGACCCCGTTCCTTTACGTCCTAATGCCGATGCGCATCAGCTCGTAAAGAGCGAGGTTAAATCAAGGCAAGCCGGTCCGCACGGAGTGACGCGCCCCTACCCACGAACGAGAAACAGACGCGAATTTGGTAGGGCGGGGCAGTCCTCTGCACGCCGTTTCACTGCGGTTCACAAGACGCGACGCTGGGGCATGGCCGATTGAACCATCATCAGTTCGGTCACGTTCTCCGGCGTGAGTAAACCGACCAGACGCTTCATTCGATCCAGCACCGGCACCGCCGGACAATTGCATTCCTGCATGATGCGGAACGCGTCTTCGAAACGCGTTCCGGTCGTTACCGTAGGAATATCCCGGCGCATTACGTCGCCCACGCGAAGCGCAGGATCGTTCTTGCGCAACGCAGAAATCAGATCCTGACGCGTCAACAAACCGGCGACGGCGCCGGTATCATCAATGACTGGAAAATCGTGCTGCGAAGTCGCGAGCAATGCGTCCACCGCTTCCTGCAGACTGGCGTCTTCCGACAGTGTGCGAAACTCGCGCACCATCGCGCTGGAGACCGGGAACCGGCGCGAGACATCTTTCATCTGTGCCAGGGCCGCTTCCTGCGACGCGCCGATGTAGACGAAAAGCGCAATGAAGAGCAGAAATGGATTCCAGAGCAGACCGATGAAGCCAAAGACGAATGCAAAGCCCTGTCCGACGTTGGCAGCAACTTGCGTTGCGCGCGCATAACTCAGCCGGGTAGCAAGCAGAGCGCGCAACACCCGCCCGCCGTCCATTGGAAATGCGGGGAGCAGATTAAAAAGCACGAGCATGATGTTAATCGTCAGCAACTGCGCAACTAGACCGCCACCTTCGACCCTCGACGGGTTCAGCAACGCGTGCGATCCAGCTGCCACAAACAAACCGACCGCAATCACCACATTCACCAAGGGTCCGGCCACTGCGATGATTAGCTCCTGAACTGGCTCTTCCGGCATTCGTTCCAGTCGCGCGACTCCGCCAATTGGTAGCAAAGTAATATCCGGAGTGTTGATCCCAAATGCTTTCGCAGCGAACGCGTGCCCGAATTCGTGCAGCACCACGCAAAGGAAAAGAAGTAAAACAAATATCACCCGGCTCGCCGCCACCGCCGAACCGCCTTGCGCGTAATAGCCGAATGCCAGCCAGGCAATCAGCAGTAAAAAGGTGATGTGAATCCGCAATTGAATGCCAGCGATGCGGAAGATTGGGAGAGACCAGCTCATGTAGGTCAATCTGCTCTGGTACTGAATCGCACGCCAGCGCGATTCGGCAGTTTGATTAATGGAGTATTGGCGTATGGAGTAATGGTCTGAGTGATTACGACTACTTAATCACTCCAATAGTCCAATGCAGACATTTGACGTGGGGATTGTGGGCGGTGGCCCGGCCGGATCGAGCTGTGCAGCGTTTTGCGCCATGGCTGGTTTGGAGACGCTTGTCCTCGAGCGGGCAAGGTTTCCACGCGAAAAAGTGTGCGGCGATTGTTTAAATCCATCGTGCTGGCCCGTGCTTGAGCGACTCGGCCTCGCGCAACGGGTTTGGGGCTTGTCGCACTCCAAACTGACCTCAGTCGACTTCATCGCCATCGACGGTCGCAAAGTCAGTGTCAATCTTCCAACCGGAAACGATTGCGAGTTGTCAATAAAACGCAGCCTCTTCGATGAACTCCTACTGAAGTGCGCTTGCGAACTCGGCGCGCACGTTCGCGAGGGAATAACCGTCACCGCATTGGCCCACAATCAGGATTGGAAAATCGAAACCGCCACCCGAGAAAGGTTTCGCGCCCGGATCTTAATCGGCGCAGATGGACGAAATTCCACCGTTGCGCGGCTGCGCAATTTGCTGCCACGCCCTGCGCGCGAACGTGTCGCATTGCAAGCGCACATTCCACTCCCGCTTAATTTTGGCGAGCGCATCGTCCTGCGATTTCTTCGAGAAGGTTACTCCGGTCAGGCTCCGGTGAACGAAAACGAGCTTAATCTTTGCCTCGTGGGCAAGCCATCCACCATTTCCAGGCTGCGGCAATGGGCACAACGCCAATTCCAAATTCCTGCCAACCAACGCTGGCGCACCATCACGCCGCTCACCCGTTCGCCGGTTCCCTGTGCCCATGAAAACCTTTTATTCATTGGCGACACTGCACGCGTAGTAGAACCGTTTACCGGCGAAGGAATCTATTATGCCATTCGCTCAGGAGAACTCGCAGCCGGCGCGGTCGCGAAAATCACCAGAAACGACGATCGACGATTGGCACTCCGCGAATTCGCTCGCGCCTCCGCCGAAATGTATCGGGGAAGACTTTGGATCAATCGCCTAGCCCGCGACGCGGTTCTATCGCCTCGCGTCGGGTCGCTCTTTGTTCGCGCGGCGCGAATCAATCCGTCAATCTTGAAATTGCTTACCGCGAAAATTGTTTCGCCTAAATTGTAGTCACGGCTCTATAGGCTGTCTGGCATGGGCGTGCCAATGGGCACGTGGCTACATCGATTGGCGGGCCGCTTTGACCGTATTCGACATCAGCATCGCAATGGTCATCGGCCCCACGCCTCCAGGAACGGGTGTGATCGCGCCGGCTTTTTTTGAGACCTCATCAAATGCGACATCGCCCACCAGGCGATAACCACGCTCGGCCGCAGCGTCTTCGACGCGATTAATGCCAACATCGATGATGACGGCGCCTTCGCGCACGTGATCGGCTTTCACAAATTCCGCGCGACCAATGGCTGCAACGATAATATCAGCCGAGCGGGTGACCTCCGCGAGATCGTGACTGCGCGAATGCACGACGGTAACTGTGGCGTTGGCGTTTGCATTTTTCTGCATCAGAAGCAGGGCCAGCGGCTTGCCCACGATCATGCTGCGACCAAGAACCACAACGTGGGCGCCGTTAATGTTGATCTTGCTTTCAATTAACAGACGCTGCACGCCCAGCGGTGTACACGGGACAAAGCCGTTGGGATCGTCGAGCACGAGCTTTGCGACGTTTTCTGGATGGAAGCCGTCCACATCTTTGTGCGGATCAAGCGCGCGAACGATTGCCCCTTCGTCGATGTGTTCTGGCGGAGGCGACTGAACAAGTATTCCATGAATGCTTGCGTCGGCGTTCAGTTGTTCGACACGCTTAAGAAGATCAGCCTGAGTGGTCGATGCCGGTAACTCCAATTTCAGCGAGTGCAGTCCAAGCTCGCGACACATCTTGCCTTTCGAGCGCACATAAGCGCGCGACGCTGGATCGTTGCCCACGAGAATCACGGCAAGACCTGGGGTGATGCCTCTGGCTTTCAGTTCCGCAATTTCGCGGCGAAGATCGACATAAACTTTCTCCGCGATCGCGCGTCCATCGATGAGGTTATGCATAGTGAGGCAGGCAATCCTGCCTGCGCGTGCTCGGCGTGCAAGTGAGCTTTGCTGTACCAGCGTCGCCATAGGTCGCGCAACGCGTACTATGCACCACAGACCAGCGCAGCGGTTCCCAGAGGGAGGTGGCTACAAAGAATGCCTAGCGCATTTCGACCAGGGCCATCGTGGCCTTCTGAAGGCTCAGGCGTTCAGCCTCAAATTCTTCGGGTGTGGTAGTTGCCCTTACTTGATGTGGCGGACCGAAAATTACGCGCACTTTTGCGAACGGACGCGGCAAAATGAAACCGTCCCAGCTGTTCACTCTCCAGCAGTTGGAAAATTCCAGGTTGATCGGCACGACTGCTGCACCGGTTTTTTGCGCGAGAAAAACAACGCCCGGACCGAGCTGGTAGGCCGGGCCACGTGGACCGTCTGGCGTGATCAAGACGTCACGGCCGGACGCGAGCACATTCTCAAGCTCCCGCAGCGCGTTGGCACCGAGACGAGAACTGGAGCCGCGCACCACTTCAAACCCAAATCGCTGCGTCAAATCGGCGATCAAATCGCCGTCACGACTAGCGCTGATGAGCCCGGCACCAGGCCGTTGCGGCAGAAATTTTTTCAAAGCAAATGAAATCAAAAGTAATCGGTTGTGCCAGAGCGCGGCGATGTAATTTTCCCTCACCGGTTTGCCGACAACGTCCGCCCGGTCATCGACTTCATAGCGCAGCGTCCGCGCCCAAATCTGCAGCAACCAAAATCCGAACGCGATCAACCATCGCGCAAGCCAACCTTCGATCTTCAATTTTTCTTGCGTTTCGCCGAGGCGCTTTTCTCTCCCCAACGATACGTGTGAGCGCTCGGCAACCCAATTTGATCGAGAATACGCCAAACCACCGTGTCAACGACTGCGGTCAGTGAAGCGGGACGGCTGTAGAAGGACGGAATCGCCGGCAGCACAATGGCTCCCGCCTCGATCAACGTCACGACGTTCCGTGCGTGAATTAAATTCCACGGCGTCTCCCGCGGGACGACAATCAACTTCCGGCGTTCTTTCAAGAAAACATCGGCTGCTCGCAGCAGCGCGCTATCACTCGAACCGGAAGCAATTCGCCCAAGCGTAGCCATCGAACATGGAACAATCACCATCGCGTCAAAACGGGCTGAGCCGCTGACGAATGGCACGTTCATATCCTTTTCAGAATGCTGCGAAACATTTGATGGGATCTCGAAATCATCGAGCTCCTGCGCTGCCACCTGACTTGCAGGTGCGCTCATCACCAGATGGACCTCGTGCGTCGCACAATCAATCTGCGCGAGCAACCTTTTCAGATAGATCGCTCCGCTGGCGCCGGTCGCTGCAATCACCAGTTTCATTGTCCTGCTGTCATTTCCGGCAAAGCCGAGAAATCTCCTCGAATAAATACTTTGTCATTCCGAGCGGAGCGAAGCGTAGTCGAGGAATCCCGCAGAGCAACCGTCGGTAATGCTACGGAATCCCTAGTTTTCGCTCGGCAGGACGGAAAGAGACGTGCTGCTAACATCACAACTTCGATAGGTAATATGGCAGCATGTCGCGCCAATAGTTCCAATCGTGGCCGCGCCATTTTCCGTCGTCGAGCCAGTGCTTGACGCCCTTTGAATTCAAAATTTCAGATAAGCGATACGATTCGTGGCGCGTGTTGTCCCATTCGCCTGTACCGAGAATGATGCCCATGTGGTTGTATTTCCATGGGTCGGGCATGTTCGGAAGGTATTCGTAGGGACTGTTGAAATAAATATTGTCGTCGTGATAGCCATCGAAAAATGAGCTGATATCGAACGAGCCGCTCAAGCTGATGAGATGACTAACGGCGTCCGGATGACGAAAAGCAATATTCGCAGCGTGATAGGCGCCAAGACTGGCTCCGCTGACCGCCACGCGATGAGAGTTACACTCGCGGCGCGCGAGATCGAACACATCGCGAACGATTACGTTTTCGTACGCGTTATGTGTCCGCATCCGATCGGCTGGATGAATCGATTTATTGTAAAAACTGTCCAGATCGATGGCATCCGGACAATAGACCGTCAATCTGCCTGCATCGACATAGCCGCTCACGGACCCGGCCAGGCCAAAATCCTTGTTTTGGTAATAACGGCCGAAGGAGGTCGGGAAGAGAATCAGTGGCAACCCGCCGCCGTTCCCGAATACAAGCATTTCAAATTCGCGGCTGAGCCACGGCGAGTACCATCTGATGTGACGTTCGTTCATGGAAATAGCGCGACCATCTTGGTTGCCTCATGACCAAATCGCAAGCTCGCCAATGGACAAGCCCGTCCTTCGGGCGAACGGGAGGCTTGCGCTCCAATTCATCTTCGGCGAAGCATCTCGTTTTTCGATGGCCAAACATACACTTACTGGAAACATTAAACGGCACCGCGCGTTTCCGTCGAAGATTCTAGGAAACCGACGCGATGTCCTGGTTTACTTGCCGCGCGGCTACCGGCATCTCTCTCGACGGCGTTACCCAGTGCTCTATTTGCAGGACGGTCAAAATGTTTTCGATGCGGCGACTTCGTTCGCTGGCGTGGAATGGGGTGTAGACGAAACGGCTGAACGCTTGATCAAAGAGCGCCTAATCGAACCGCTAATCGTCGTGGCAGTCGCCAACGCGGGCGAGAAACGCGTTGACGAATATGCGCCCACGCGGGGAGTGATTGACACCAGAGCGAAACGCAAGAAACGCAGCAAAGGTCTGGCCCGAAGGTATGGACACTTTCTGATGCACGAACTTAAACCTTACATCGACCGGAAATATCGAACGAACCCAGATGCGGAATTTACCGGATTAGGCGGTTCATCGCTGGGCGGTCTCGCTACGCTTGCGCTTGGGATTTCGTATCCGCAAGTCTTCCGTCGGCTCATGGTGATGTCGCCTTCAATCTGGTGGGACGATTTCGCAATTTATCGACTGGTCGATTCGATCGAGCAGAAGCCCCCATTGAAAATCTGGCTCGACACCGGCACAGCCGAACCCGGTTGGGAACAAGGGCGCCAATTACTCAATCGCCTCGTCGAGAAAGGCTGGAAAATTCAGAAGGACCTTCAATACATGGAAGCCCAAGGCGCCGGTCACAGCGAAGCGGCCTGGGCTGCGCGGGTCGAACCAGCGCTACGGTTTCTGTTTCCGCCGGTGAAATAAAATTTTCATCATTCTGCCTGCGGAACCGGCGGCGGATTCGGCGGTAATGGCTCAGGAGGCGATGTGGGAGTTGGTGGAGTCGGCTTGGGCGGTGATGGAGTTTCTGGCATTGGTTCGCTTTCGTGTCATGTCAAGCCAAGCCAAGGCGAGACATCTCTTACTGCTTTCTATAATATTGCTCAGCGCGCAGACATGAATGTTGAGAGATTCCCCGGTTCCGAGTGATGGGCTATTGCAACCATTTGGCGTAAACTTGATAGACGCGAACGTCGCCGCCAACGAAATCCCAATCTTTTTGGTACGAAAAACTGCGCGTATGCGGAGACCAAGTGAGTTCGCGCGGTGCCTCCGGGTGATTAGGATCGTAAACCAAATAGCGGTGAACTCCGGGATTCGGGGAAAAAGGCTTTTGCTGATAAATTAACACTGAATGGTTGATGCTGAAGCGCGGATAGGTCGTAAGGAAACCAATAAACACCTCCCCGCGCGCCAAGGTAGCGTCCAAACGCGCGTGAGTCCTCTCCTGATATCCGGGACCGAACTGAAACATCATTCGCGTGTTGCTTATTCGGAAATAGCTCGGCCAACCGTGACCGATGTTTTTTTGCACAATTTCACGGCGCGCCTCGCTCATATCCTTTAGGTCCTTGTAACCTGGAAAGACAATTCGTTGGTCTTGCGGTAACGGCTTTGTCCAAGCCGCTTGATGTGTCACATCGCGAACGCGAGCGGCCAATGTTGCGTCATCTAAAGGAGCGCTGTGGGGGTCGAACCGCGCGAACTTTTTAAATTGCATCGCCGTGCGGCACATTACAAAACAATGGCGATTGTATGCGTCCCGTTTCACCGTCGACGGTTTCCGTAGAGAAGGGTGTCCTTCGTGATATTCAAACACCGTTTGATTTGCGAACGCGAACGTGTCGCGGTCGAAACGAAACTCAGGCTCGGCAGCGCTGGCGGGTGACACACTGATCACCGCGACAGCACTGAGCGACGCTACACCGGCTAATTTGCCCCAGGTCCCAAACATCACATCAAGACCGAGCCGAGGTCGTGCCGGTTTTGCATTCGGAAAAGGTTCCTAGCCGACGAAACTTTTGATATCGTTTTTCTAACAGTTCGTCGGGTGGAATCTTGGAAACCTCCTGCAGCGCGCGGCGCAGTGCTGTGCCAAGATTGGCGGCAACGGAATCATAATCCCTATGCGCGCCGCCTTCCGGTTCAGAGATGATTTGGTCCACCACTTCGAGCCTCAATAAATCCTGCGCCGTCAATTTAAGCGCCTCGGCCGCTTCAGCGGCGTGTCGGCGGTCTCTCCACAGAATCGCCGAACACGCTTCCGGGCTGATGACGGAATAATAAGCGTTTTCCAGGATCAATACATGGTCTGCCACGCCAATGCCCAGCGCGCCGCCTGAGCCACCTTCGCCAATCACTGCGGCGATGATCGGTACCCGAAGCCGCATCATTTCAAGAAGATTTACAGCAATTGCTTCCGAAATGTGACGCTCCTCCGATCCGATCCCGGGAAAAGCGCCCGGCGTATCGATCAATGAAATCACGGGCGCGCGAAATTTTTCGGCCAGTCGCATCAATCGCAGCGCTTTGCGGTAACCTTCAGGATGCGCGCAACCGAAATTGCGCATCACATTTTCCTTTGTGTTGCGACCCTTTTGGTGAGTGATAACCACGCAGCGCTGCGTGCCAAGTGTGGCCAAACCGCAAGGCATCGCTCGATCGTCGGCAAAGCGGCGATCTCCATGCAGCTCGATCCAACTTGTAAAACACCGTTCGATGTAATCCATGGCGAACGGCCGCTGCGTATGCCGCGCGATTTGCACACGCTGCCAGGCGGTAAGATTGCCATAAATTTCCCGTCGCGTTTGACGAAGTTTGTCCTCAACGGACTTAACGGCTGAATCAAGATCGACGCCATGCGCGTCAGAATGATTCTTTAAATCCTCCAGGCGCCGTTCCAGCTCAAAGATCGGTTTCTCAAAATCGAGCGGTCGCCACTGCATGATGAAGTAAAAGTTACAAGGTTAAGAGAGCTACAAAGTCCAGAAACTCGCGGTCATGTCCAATCGTGAACGTTTCAACATTGTAACATTGTAACTTCTTAACTCTGAATTCAGTCGGTAATCGTGACAGCTGTGCGGTTGTTTACAAGACTGCTGAGCTCCTCAAGGTCTGAAGCCGCGAGGCCGAGCCCCACGGGTGGTGGCGGCTGATCGAGATTGGGATGTGCAGAATCCGGTAACGAATACAAGGTGTAACTTGGCGCGCCAGCAAAGCGGATCCAACGGGTGCTGCTCAAGTACTCCTTGCTGCCGACACCCACGCGTTTTCCGTCCTTCCAAGCCATCGTTTCGGCTACTTTAGCGGAGATTTTAGCCGGCTGCTTACCGGGCAACTTTGCCTCGCGAACATGATATTGCTTGAAAAATGCGCCGTGATTCAGCAGCACAACCGAATTCGCCTTCCGTTGAATTACGATCGAGAAGTCGGGGTGCGAGATGAGCAGATGGTCGCCAATGCGCAGCATGGTACCGCTCATGTTATTCATGCGCATGATCATCTCGGGAGTGGTCTTCAGCTTCCGCGCAATCTTGGCCAGCACGTCTCCGGATTTCACGACGTATTCCGTCTTTTCCGGAGACGGATAACGCGACAGCAGAATCGCAACGTTCGTTTCTCCGAGTAAATCCTTCGCTTCTTCGGCATGTTTTCCCGTGGGATACTTTTGGATGAGCCCGATGAAGGCGTCGCGGGCCTCAGCCAGTTTCCCTTCCTGTCGCAGTTGCGCGGCCGCCTGAAATTCCGGAAGGCTAATGTCGGGCAGAGGCGCGGGCGTGACTTCACCACGCTGCTCCTTTTTCACTGCAATGTCTTCTTTTACAAAAGTGTTGTAACCGAACCAGGCGGCACCGCCGAAGATGATTAACGCCAGAAACAATACGAAAAGCCACTTCATTGCCGGTAAAACGTGGTCAATATTCCGAGCGAAATCCGGGAGTCGCGCTGAACCAGAAAACACCAGGGCAACCGAGGATCTATCACAAGAAGAATCGTGTGCGAGGAATCAATCGCCGCCACGGAAATCGGTCTTGCCTACGAGGCTCCAGTCCCAGGTTCGCTCCCTGGAAAGAAGCGATGCCAGAGCCGACCGATCGTAGGCTCTTCCCGATTGCTCCACGTAAAATGGCAATCCTGGCAGTAAAACTCTTTGGGAATAACCTTGAGCGCGCAAAGCACACCTACCAGCGCAGGAGTCATGAATTTTCGAGTCATCTGTGGATATTCGATATTGGAAGAACTGCATTGCGGGCAACGTACGAGGGCCGCGGAGATATCGGGGTCAGTCGCCTCCCATTCCACCATGAGATTTTGGGCCTTCTCGAAATCGGTGTCCTCCACCATTACTTTCGCATTCGCCTGTGGGCGTGACATGAAGCCAACCTGCTGCAACGGCGCTTCGTTGTGAACATCGGCACGTAACCCCGCTTCCTGGA
>JBEDUS010000130.1:0-16682 GCA_040414975.1 Candidatus Udaeobacter sp. | reverse complement strand
GAGTTATGAACTTTACGGCCGTAATGGGGCTCTTCTCTCGCTGAGCCTTTACGTCTTTGATCCCAATCTGCTGGCGCATGGCCAGCTAGTAACGGCTGACTTGCCGGCCGCTTTGATGATAACGATGGCGCTCTACCACTTTTGGCAGTTTCTTAAGTTGGGCGGCAAACGACGCGCTTTTTTTAGCGCAGTGACGCTTGGTTTAAGCCAATTGGCGAAATACTCGTGCATTTATTTGTATCCGATCTTCTTGGGGATTGCAGCAATTTATTGCCGCTTTACGCCGACAAGCGAAATGGGAAAGCCCGGCTGGTGGCACAGCGCGATCTGGAACCTCCGGCGCTGGTCCGTCGTCATAGTGTTCTTCGCTGCGGTAAGTATCGTGACAATCAATTTGGGGTTCGATTTTAATGGAATGGGAAAGCCATTGTCGGGGTATACCTTAAAAGATCCATTTTTCAAAAGACTCCAGGCAATCCCAATCGTCGGTCACATGCCACTCCCACTGCCGGTGCCTTACGTCCAGGGCTTGGATCTGGTTAAGTTCGAGGAGAGGATGGGGCAGGCATGGGGCAACATTTACATGGCTGGCCACCTTCGAGTGAATCATCACAACGGGACGCTTCATGGATTTCCCGGATATTATTTTTATGCAGCTCTCTTCAAAGTTCCGATTGCGACTCAAATCATGTTTTTGGTGGCTTTGGTCGGGTATTTTTCGGGGCGTTTCCAACCCGAGGCACGCAGACTTCGTCGGGACGAGATTTTTCTGCTGGTCCCGATTCTGTTTTACTGGATCTACTTCAACTTTTTCTTTAATGCGGAGATCGGCGTTCGCCATGTATTGCCCGTATTCGCTTTGGGTACGATCTTTTGCGGAAGATTTCTAGTTCCCCCGGACTCCAAGCTCCGACGATACATCGCCGTCATTCTGGTTGTTTGGGCTACCGTATCGGCTCTTTCGTATTACCCGCATTTTATCTCGTACTTTAATGAATTTGTTCCCGACAGGAAACTTGCCTACCGATACCTCGCAGACTCGAACTTGGATTGGCGCGGAAACGAATGGTATCTAAAGGAATATATCCGCCGTCATCCTGGAGTTATCGTAGATCCTCGTAAACCACAAGCAGGTCGAATTATTGTTCCGGTTAACGCCTTGATTGGAATTAATCGAAATCCTGAGGAGTACAGATGGCTAAGAGAACATTTTACTCCTGTGGATGAAATCGCGTACTCGTATTTAGTTTATGATGTCCCGAAGGAAACGCCTCCGCAGTCTGACGGTGCTTCCGAAAGGACCAAAAGAAATGTGTTCCGTTAGCGCCGCCCCGACGATTGGCTGAAGGCGCCATCGATCCGCGTAGTGAACAGTTACTGCGCGGGCTCTAAGCGATATTGTACACTTCTCCGCTGCGCGGCGCGCGAGTAAATTCTATGAATTCTTCCACCAGCGCGATAAATTGGAAAAATACTGGGAAGCCATACCTTCATGCAATGTGGCGTCGCTGGAGAGAGATCTTCAACTCGAATGTAACAGGGGGAGTGCCAAGGGATCGCTGGAATTTTATTGCTCTTAGCCTCGCTGTCTTCATAACAGTTTGGGTCTTCGCGCTTAAACTTAAGACATTCTATGACCTCGGCTATACCGGAGACCTCTTCGTGAGTGTTCAAGCTGCGCGCAGTTGGCTCGAAGGACGTGGTCTACTCCAAGATAACTGTTTTGGAAACGTGCTCGCCATTCATACCTACTTTCTGCTTGTGCCGCTTGGCCTTATAGCAAAGCCGTTTGGCGCTCCCGGCTTGCTATTCGTGCTAGCTGTGGCGGTCGGAGCGGCTTACTTCTGGGCAACGCGGATCCTGCGTCTTCTCGGCGTCGACGGGCGCGTCGCTGTAATCGCAGCGGGAGTGCTTCTTATCTCACCGCTTTCAGTTGTGTTTTACCAAGAGGCCGGCCATGGGTTTCACGTCGAGGTTCTTGTCCCACCGCTATGTTTAATGCTGTTCTATTTCCTCCTTCGGCGGCAACTGATCCAGTCGATCGTGACGGCGTTAGTGATCTTCAGCGTGAAGGAGGATGCACCAATTGCTTCAGCCATAGTAGCAATCATAGCAGGTGTTGAGACATGGATTTCGTCATCAGGCAAGCCTCTGCGCTCTCGCTTCAACTGGCCTGCGGCAATCACACTTATCCTGTCGGTTTCTGCAATACCATTTTTGCTGGTGATATCCTGGTTGCAATCGCCGACCACCTACGCGCGTCACTCGGTTGACCGCCTTGGGATCATCGCGCCAGGGATTTTGTCCAGTCCCGGCGCGCTTGTTGTTTTTGTCGCATCCAACATCGCTCATTGGCTTGGCAGCAGCGTAGTCCGGGAATGGCTGTGGGTCATGATTGTAGGCACCTTTGGAACAATCTTGTTGCGTCCCTATTATTTGGTTGTTTCTGTCCCGACGACGGTAGTTGCATGGCTCGTGAATCGCAACGACCTCCTATGGGCGCCGCGATTTTTTTACACCGAATCGCTGCTTTGGTGTATCACGATCGTCGGTTTTGCTTCCATTGCGAGGGTTGTATGCCGCTCCAGCAAGCGTATCCGGAGAGCCGTGTTTGTCATTGCGATTGCAACCGCGGTGTTATCAGCATCTGCACAATTCGCCCTCGTGCCTTGGTTTGCTCGCCACGCGTATCTTTTTCGTTCGACCGGCGTTTACTCGCCATCAGAGCGACAAGAAGCTGACGCGGTATTTGCCCGTTACCGGCAAGAAAGCAAACCGACGGAACCCGTTATTGCTTCAACGATGCTTTTCCGCTATGCGCACGACCGAAACCTCTTCTGGCTAAATCGACTGCATGGTCGGCCTGCGCCTATCTGGATCCTTGGGGATAGTGCGGACGCCTACCCACCCCTCAGGATCAGCTCTGACACAATAAACCCGTTGTCTGGACTCCACATTCAAGACTATGTACTAGTTGATCGTCGAGGGCGCTTTGTGCTGCTCAGGAAAAAGGAAGTGACACGTAAGAACGTCGCGGGAGATGGAAGTGTTGGAAGAGACTGACAGCGTCACAGATGAATTTGTCGGCATCAACGTCGCGTCAGAGTCAGGGTGAAGAACGAGGCACATAGCCGTGGAAAACACCGGCTAAGCGTCAGATCGACTGGGAAGAACGCGCGATAGAAAAAGTGCGGCACCGGCAGCCTGCGGCGAAATCCCCCGGTAGCCGTGTAGGATACGGCACTACATGGCCGCGTGGAAAGCGCCGCAACATCGAAATTTTTCCATTCGCGCCGCAGGAAAAATATTACCCATGGTAACGCGATGTTAGCCGATGCCAGCGGCCCCTGCACCTCATTTGACGGCGCGAATATAAAGCGAACCGGCGAACTCCGAGATCATCGGCACGCGTTCGAGAAACCGGCCGAGAGCGTTAACTTGGTCGATTACGGCCACGGGTGTTTTTGGATGGAGGAAATCGAATGGGGCAATTCGAACATCGCGATAACCCATTTCTTCGAGCAGCCGTCGAAGCGGCCACCGGAAAAATGCGGTCTCGTCCGGTGAGTCCCCAAGTCTTCGCTTTAACCAAGGAACATTCTTTTGTATTCCGATCTGGGGGTTCAGCATGTTCGGCTCCGTAAAATAGATTGTACCCGCCGGCTTTAACACGCGATAAATATTCTGTAACGCTTCCCGGATCTCGAGGTGATGCAAAACGGAGCTACCCACAACAGAATCAAACATAGCCTCAGAATAGCTTAAGGCGTAGGCATTCTGGATTTGGTAGTGAATATTTGGTGCAGAACAATTGGCCATCGCGATTTCCAGGAGTTCCGGTGAAATGTCAATCGCGACGACATCCGCTCCCGAGCGCGCCAGTTCCCCAGTGAAGTAACCTGTCCCACATCCCAATTCGAGCACAGTCATCCCAGGCTTCAAATGACTGCTGAGCATTCTTACGCGCCGTTCCCAGCGCAATTTGCCAGCCGGACTCTCCCAATTCCAAATTTCGCCAGCCCCATGGCCGGCCAAAAAACGGCCGTGTTGAATTTCTTTAGCAATGCGTTCTTGCACTAGAAGACGTTTAGGTTCAGAGAGACATGCATCCCGGATCTTTCATGTGATTGTGAATGTGCTTTTGCCCAAACCATCGCTGAGCCCTTGTTCGGCTTGTTTCAACCTCGCCTTGGCCCAAATTGTATTTGAGAACGGCGTAAAATGCACGGCAATTTCTCGGTCGAATACAAAGCCAAATGTAAATTTCTTCAGGTACTTTCGCCCGATATCAGCGTCCAGCAGCGTAGCGCCCAGACAAATCCAAGCTCGAGCACCATGCTTAGTTCAGACACCTACAATCATTTTGCGCGTATCTCTTGGCATTAGCTCATCTAAATAATCCTGCCAGAAGGCGGCCACAGAAAGCTTCGCTGCGGAACATCGGATAGCCGGCACGGCACGTGAGCTTGTTGAAAACCTTACATCGGGCTAGCTTCACCACCCCTGATTTGTATGCTGTCCGCTCGAAAGGGAAGCTTTGCAATTAAACGATTCGTAGTTGGGATCGTTCTCCTCCTTTGTGCCTTGGCGTTCTATTGGTTCGCCGTGCTTAACATAGATTATTACAAAACCGGGCTATTGGATCTCCTTTGGTCGGACTCGTTACAATATTTTGCACAGGCAAAAGCCATCCTGAAAGACGGATATCCCTACTTGAACTTCGGCTATCAAAAGGTGCCGTCGATGTATCCGTCGGGCTATCCCGCGTTGATGCTTCCCTGGCTTAAGGTCCTTCCGGAAGCAGATTCCATCTTTGCGCCGTTTAGGACAAACCAAACAATCGGCCTGCTTTTGCTCTTAGCCGCGTTTGGATTTTACAGCTATCTTGAGATGCCGTTGACGGGCGGGTTTGCCGCTCTTTTGCTGGCGACGCTGCCGGTTTTCTTCACGTTTTGCCGTTCACCGCTGAGCGAAATCAGCGCGTCCGCGCTCATTGTGCTGGCGTTCATGTTTGCCTACCTGGGTCTCAAGGAAGAACGCCGGTGGAAAATCTATCTGTCGGCGATTTTTCTCGGCCTTTCACTAAACATTCGTGTGCAGTCGCTCTTCTTCGCACCGCTTTTGTTGGCTATGGCCCTTTTCCCGAGTCAGGGAAGACGCTTACGCTGGTTTTTCCATTGCCTTGCGGTTATAACTGTCTACGCTCTGGCGGCCAGCCCCAGCTTGATACTCAATAGCATTCAGTTTCATTCGCCCTTCAGAACAGGATACGATTTTTGGTTCACCGGTGGGTTCGCGGTGGATTTGCCGGTAAGATCAACCATCTTTTCCCCCAGCCACATCCTCGGCTCTGCTGCCATTCTATGGAGAGAACTAACTCTCCACCCCAAAGCTTTCTCGCCGGCTCGTTATCTTGGCACCGGCACATCCTTCGTTGTCCCATTTGTCCTTTTGGTTTGCATCGGGGTATTTTTCCTCCGACTCAACCGGTTTGTGATCTGCGCTTTTCTAGCTGGCTTGAGTTTCTTTACATTGACCTCGAGTATGATTCCCAGGTGGGTAGATATGCGGTACTACCTGCCCCTGCTAATCCTTTTGGTCGCGGTTGCCGTTCTCCCTGTGAGATGGGCGGCAGAAAACCTCTTTGTGGCAAGGCGGGCCATCGCTTCTTCGGCGATTTTCGTTTTGTTTGGCGCAGCCTGTCTGGGATACCCTTCGCGTTCGCTTTCCAACACCCCCCAAGCGGCTGACTCCAGCCCGACGGACGCTAATCGGTTGCAAGCTTTAGAAGCTCTTCATTTCCCCACTCCACCACGTGAATCCCCGTGGTTGATGGCGGAGAGGCATTTTCTTCAAATGTTCGGGCACGAACCTGGAATCGTTCTAGCGGATATTAATCCTCTCTTCTTAAATGCGCTTTTGCCGGATCCATTTATTGCAGGGCATCTCGATGGAGAGATCTATGCTAAATTCAGGCGTCTCGTGCTGTACGATCGTGCTCAAGCGCTCGCGCTAGTCAACCGCGGCCTGCGTCAATCACGTCCGGTGTACGCGCTGTTCGTGTCCCAGAAGGAGATGGATGAAAAAGCTATGCGATTGCCGCAGGTCGATGGCTATGAGTGGGTGGTGGCCGAAAACCTCCCCGCAGAAGCGGTGATTTTGAGGCTCAGTTCGCGAGTAACTCAATGAGACCGGTTTTTGCGGTTTCGCACAAACTTTGCTCGTCGCGATATAAACTCTCTTCCCAAAGGTTCGGCTGATAAGCGTCCTCCCGACCTCTATGCTGTCCGTTCCAAAGAGAAACTTCGCGATTACCAGACTCTCAATTGGGATCGTTCTGCTCCTTTGTGCGTTAACGTTCTACTACTTCGCCGTGCTCAACATTAATTATTACGAGACCGGACTATTGGATCTCGGTTGGTCGGATCCGTCACAATATTTCGCGCAGGCAAAAGCCATCATAAGGGACGGATATCCTTATTTGAACTTCGGTTACCAAAAGCTGCCATCAATGTATCCCCCTGGCTATCCGGTGCTGATGCTTCCCTGGCTCAAGGTCCTTCCGGAAGCAGATTCCATCCTTGCGCCGTTTAGGACAAACCAAACAATCGGCCTGCTTTTGCTCTTAACCACGTTTCTATTTTACATATACCTTGGGCTGCCCTTGACTGGCGGGTTTGCAACTCTCCTGGTGGCCACCCTGCCCGTTTTCTTCACGTTTTGCCGTTCGTCGTTGAGCGAAATCAGCGCTTCCGCGTTCATCGTGCTGGCGTTCATGTTTGCCTATCTGGGTCTCAAGGAAGAACGCCGCTGGAAAATCTATCTGTCGGCGATTTTTCTCGGCCTTTCACTAAACATTCGTGTGCAGTCACTCTTCTTCGCACCGCTTTTGTTGGCTATGGCCCTTTTCCCGAACCAGGGAAGGCGCCTACGCTGGTTTCTCCATTGCTTCGCAGTCACGATCGTCTTCATTCTCGCGGCCAGCCCGAGCTTAGCGCTAAATACCATTCAGTTTCATTCGCCCTTCAAAACGGGATACGATTTTTGGCTCGGTGGAGGAGATTGGCCGGTAAGATCTGCGATTTTTACTCTAGGCCACATCCCAAAGAATGCTTTGCTTTTATGGAGAGAATTAGCTCTCCATCCAAAACCCTATTCTGCGGCTCGCTATTTTGGCACAGGCACCTCCTTTGTTGCCCCATTTGTCCTTTTGGTTTGCACCGGGGTATTTTTCCTC
The DNA here is from genome assembly GCA_040414975.1 of Candidatus Udaeobacter sp. Taxonomy (GTDB): domain Bacteria; phylum Verrucomicrobiota; class Verrucomicrobiia; order Chthoniobacterales; family UBA10450; genus Udaeobacter. Next base: position 9,445 of record JBEDUS010000130.1, on the reverse strand, counting down.
CGACTCAACCGGTTTGTGATCTGCGCTTTTCTAGCTGGTTTGAGTTCCTTTACGTTGACTTCGAGTATGATGCCTGAGTGGGTAGATGTGCGGTACTACCTGCCACTTCTAATGCTCTTAGTTGCGGTTGCCGTCTTACCTGTGACATCGGCGGTAAAAAATCTGTTTGTGGCAAGACGCACGGTCGGTTGTCTGGCAATTTTTATTTTGTTTGCCGCGGCCTGTCTGGGTTATCCTTCGCGTTCGCTCTCCAACACGACCCAAGCCGTTGAGTCTGCTGGGCGGACTGAAAGGATTCGATCGCAAGCCTGGGAAGCTCTCCGTTTCCCTACTCCGGCGCTCCGATCTCCGTGGTTAACGGCGGAGAGGCAGTTTCTCCAAGTATCCGGGCACCAACCTGGAATTGTTTTAGCGGACATTAATCCGCTGTTCTTGAACGCGCTTTTACCGGATCAAATTGTTGCGGCGCATCTCGATGGCGAGAGATATGTCAGATTCAGGCATGTTGTGCAGTACGATCGCGCGCAAGCCCTTGCGCTAGTTAAACGCGGCTTACGTCAATCTTGTCCGGTTTACGCGCTGTTCGTGTCCCAGAGAGAGATGGACGAAAAATCGGGGCGATTGCCGCAGGTTGATGGTTATGAATGGATTGTGGCCGAAAATGTCCCCGCGAAAGAGGTAATTTTGAAGCTCAGTCCCAAGTAGCAAATGAGAATGATTTCTCTGTACTCAAGCGGGGCGTTGCAAACTCCCTCAACGATTTTCTCGATCGTGTCCTTTTCATTGTAACAGGAACCACGACTGAGACCTTCATTCTTTAACGGACACAGAGTCCCGCGGCGGCAGGCGTTCTGTCGTACTTCTGGTTGCGCAATTTAGCTGGAGAAAGAGCGCGGTTGTGCTTGACTAGAAGGTTCGACGTTTGTGGTCAGAATGCGTACGGAAGTTATCAAAATTAGGGGTGCCCGCCAGCACAATCTCAAGAACCTGGATGTGGAAATTCCACGGGGAAAGCTGGTTGTGATTACTGGTTTGAGCGGTTCGGGGAAATCTTCGCTGGCCTTCGACACTCTTTACGCCGAAGGACAACGCCGCTATGTCGAAAGCCTTTCTGCCTATGCGCGGCAATTTCTCGACCGAATGGAAAAGCCAAATGTGGACTTCATCCAAGGACTTTCGCCAGCTATCGCTATCGAGCAGCGTAGCGCAGGAGCTAACCCAAGATCTACAATCGCGACGACGACCGAAATCTACGATTATCTTCGGGTCTTATTTTCGGCTGTGGGCCAGCCGCATGATCCGTTGACGGGCCAGCCGTTGAGTCGGCAAACGCCTCAGCAAATTGTCGATCAGATCCTCAGTTACGAGGCGGAGTCCAAAATCATTCTACTGGCGCCGCTAATTGACGATCAACCGGGCGAATTCCGTGATGTAATTGAAAAGCTCAGACGCGAAGGATTCGTGCGTGCGCGGGTTGACGGTCAGATTATGGAGTTGGATCGCCCGGAGCGGATTCGGCTCAACAAGAACAAACGTCATACGATTGAAGCGGTGGTGGATCGGTTAGTCGTGCGCGATGGCATTCGAATCCGTCTTACCGATTCAATTGAAACGGCGCTTCGATGGTGTGGGAACAGCGTCGTTGTATTGCGACAAGGGCGCGATGATGGAGTAGTGGAACAATGGAGTAATGAGAAACCCAACACCCCAACTCTCCAAAACTCCAAACCCCCAGGAAAAGAGTGGGAGGAAGTGGTTTACTCGACTGACTACGGAAACGCCGAGACCGGATTCCAAATTGGCGAGCTAACTCCGAGACATTTTTCCTTCAACAGCCACCTCGGCGCATGCCCGGCTTGCCATGGACTTGGCACACAATTGGTTTGCGACCCAGATCTCATGATTTCCGATTCATGTAAAACGCTGGCCGAAGGCGCGATCACGCCGTGGCGGCGCGGTACGAAGCGAATGCAGGCATATTACCGACATCTGCAAAAGGCGCTCGTGAAGCACTTCCACGTCGCTGAAGACGTGCCTTTCAGCGAACTGCCGGAACAATTCAAGCAAGCGCTTTACTTCGGCACGAATGGAATACCGGTCGAAATGGAGTTCAGCGACAATGGTCCCGCAGACGCTGGAAAAGTTGCAAAACCCTTCGAAGGACTCGTACCGCAGATGCAGCGGCTATACGAGCAAACTGAAAGCGAATTTACTCGCAACCGCATCCGATCGTTCATGACGTACGAACCATGCAAAGTATGCGTCGGTGCAAGACTCAAACCAGAAATCCTGGCGGTCACCATCAGGGAGCGGGACGCGCGGGAGTTGAACATTCACCAGCTTAGTGAGCTGACGACAGAAGCCGCCGCCCGCTTTATTTCAGCTCTCCAGTTGACTGCGCAGCAGCGAACCATCGTTGGCGACGTTGTGCGCGAAATCCAATCCCGCCTGCAATTCCTCATCGAGGTTGGTCTCGGGTATCTTACACTCAATCGCCAGAGTGGCACGCTTTCTGGCGGCGAAGCGCAGCGAATCCGGTTAGCGACGCAGATCGGCTCCGGGCTCGCCGGGGTTCTTTACATTTTGGATGAACCAAGCATCGGATTGCATCAGCGCGACAATGCACGACTACTGGGGACTCTTCAGCGCCTCCGTGATCTCGGCAATTCCGTTATTGTGGTCGAGCACGATGAAGAAACAATTAGGGCAGCGGATCATATTATCGACCTTGGGCCGAGTGCGGGTCCGCGTGGCGGCGAGATTGTTGCCAAAGGTAAACTCGAAGATATCCTGCGCGCGAAGAATTCGTTGACTGCGGATTACCTTTCCGGACGTGCGCGAATTACCATTCCCAGGCAGCGCGCTAAACCAAGGTCAACCGACAACTCTGAAGGCTGGCTCACGTTGGTCGGAGCGACAGAAAATAATTTGAAAAACGTTACCGTCTCTTTTCCGCTCGGTTGTTTCACTTGCGTGACCGGCATTTCCGGGAGCGGCAAGTCCACGTTGGTGGACGACATTCTAAAGCGCGCACTGTTTCGGCGTTTTTACAATGCGAAAGAAAAACCGGGCGCGCATCGGACGATTCGCGGAGTGGAACAAATCGACAAGGCAATTGTAATCGATCAAAGCCCGATTGGGCGAACGCCGCGATCGAACCCGGTGACCTACACCGGGGCGTTCACTCCGATTCGCGAACTGTTCAGTCAATTGCCCGCGGCGCGCGTGCGCGGTTATGACGCGGGGCGTTTCAGCTTCAATGTTAAAGGGGGTCGCTGCGAAAATTGCGAAGGTGACGGGCTCATCAAGATCGAGATGCACTTTTTGCCCGACGTTTATGTCGAATGCGAAGTGTGCCGCGGCAAACGCTATAACCGTGAAACCCTCGAGATTACTTACAAAGGCAAGCATATTGCCGACGTCCTCGATCTGACCGTGGATGAAGCGGCGCGTTTTTTCCGCAACGTGCCCAGCATTTCGGAAAAGTTAGATTCCTTGCTGGATGTGGGTCTGGGTTATCTGCGACTTGGCCAGGCCGGAACGACTCTTTCCGGCGGAGAAGCCCAACGCGTGAAACTGGCAACAGAGCTTGCAAAAAAAGCGACCGGCCGCACCCTTTACATCCTCGATGAACCGACGACCGGGTTGCATTTCGCAGATATCGAGAAACTGCTGCAAGTGCTAATGAAGCTGCGCAACGCTGGTAACACGGTTATCGTGATCGAACATAATTTGGAGATGATCAAATGCGCAGACTGGATCATTGACCTGGGACCTGAAGGTGGAGAGAGTGGCGGCGAAATTGTGGGAGCAGGCCCCCCGGAGAAGATTACCGAGCTGAGAGGTAGCTATACCGGACAATATCTGCGCCGTTTATTGAAGAATACATGAGCCACATCAAACGCACGGGAGTGATGTGCATTGTGAGCCTGCTTGCGCAATTCGCCCACGCAGACATTTCGAGCGAAGTTGCCGAGGCGAGCGCGCCGATTGCAGGAGGTGTCCCGGAAGTAGCAGTGGTACAATTGCAGGCTTTGTTGAGTCATAGTCTACCCGAATCCGAGTGGCGCACGGTTATGGAGAAGCTTGCCGAAGCGCAGGTGGCGGCAAAGCAGCCAGAGAATACCATTGTTTTGTTGGCAGATAGTCGGGTACGTGAGCTACCGTGGGCAAAGTTTTGGCGCGCGCAGGCCTTCGCGAGCCTGCATCGATGGGTGGAAGCCCTGCCGCTTTACGAAGAACTGGCCAACGATGGAGAGTCGCCATTTCACAGCGCGGCCACGTTTGGGGCTGCAGAAATGCTGCGCGCATTGGGAAGACACGATGAAGCGTTGAAGAAATTCACGCTTCTCTCTCGCGACAAGGAATGGGGCGTGCGAGCGCAGTTGCGAGCAGCCGAATTGTACATTGAAACTGGTGATGCCACCAACGCGCGTCACCTTCTGGAAGACGTTCAATCAACAACGGTCGCAGAGCGAAAAGAACGCCGCGTGTTGCGCGGGCGTTTGGAACTAATCCAGCGGCGCCCTGAAAGAGCGATCGGCATTTTTCAAGGTCTTTTGAAAAGACCAGAAGGAACGGCTCACTCCGCGCTAATCTCGGCGGTCTTGGGCGTCGCGGAAGCACAAATGCAGCAAAAAACGCCGGAAATCGCGGATGATGTCATCGAGGAATTTATCGATCGTCATCCCGCAGACCCAGATCTTCCTCTTCTCTTCGCAAGACTCGATGAGCTCTATCGGGCAGAGCGTAAACCATCGCGCAATGAGCTGGAGAGATGGGTGCGCAGTCCTGAACAGCCACGACGAACATTTGCGCGATGGTATCTTGCTCGGTTCGAAATTCGCGCAGGGCGCAGGGAGCGAGCGCGACAATTATTAACCGACCTTCGTCATGCGGGGGTAAAGTCTGAGGCGATTGTCCCCGCTTTGCTCGAGTTCGCCCGGTTGGAGGTCGAGGATAAGCACTTCGATGAGGCGATTGCGATTTTGGGCGACGCGCGCGCGCTTAAGCCCGAGCCGGCTTTGCTGACCCGAATCGATTTTTTATCCGCGCAAGCGCAGTACCTCGCAAAGCGATTTGACAGAGCTGCGGCGGACTTTGAACAAATCGCGCGTTCCCCTTCGCCGTGGGCAAAGATTGCGCTTTTTAATGCGTCCACTGGCTGGCTCCAACTTGGCAACCATGCGCGTTTTCAAACTGATTACAGTGAACTGGAAAAGGTGGCAGGCGACCAAGAAGTGGCCGACTTGCGGTTGGAGGAAGGCTTGATGCAAGCGGTGAAAGGCGACGAAAAAGCGGAAAGATCGCTGCAACAGTTTATTCATGATTTTCCAAAAAATCCGCGCGTGTCGGAGGCCTTGGTCAGCCTGGCAGAACTAGCCTTTCATGCCTCGCCACCGCGTCTCGACGAAGCACGCAAATATCTGGCTCGCGCGGCTGAATCCCCAACGCCTGCAGCGACGGAACGCGGTGATTATCTCAACATCTGGATTGAGGAATCAGCCGGTGGTGACGAAGCGAAAGTCATTGAGCTTGCAAAGCGCTTCCTCGAACACCACGGAACTTCGCCATTCGCTCCGGAAGTCCGAATGAAGTTGGCGGAGCTCTATTACCGACGCCAGGATTTCGCGAACGCACAGACGCAGTTTGAACTTATTGCGCAGCAGAGTCCCGATAGTTCACTCGGTGAAAAAGCTCTCTTCTTCGCGGCAGAATCCGCGATGTCCAGCATGGGTGAGCATTCGCTGGACCGGGCGATCGTTCTGTTTGATCAGGTCGTGCGGCAAAACGGCGTACTTCGATGGGCAGCGCGTAATGAGCAGGCTGCAATTGAGCGCAAGCTCGGAAAACCCAAGGACGCTCTCGCTTTATACGATGAGGTCTTAAAGAGTGATGCCGCTCCGTCTGAAAAACGCGAGGCGCTCTGCGGCAAGGGCGACATTTTCTTTGAGATGGGCGCGACCGATCCAACGAATTACCAGCGTGCCATCGAAGTCTATGATCAACTCGCCTCCGACCGGAACGAACCGATTTACTGGCGCAACCAGGCGCTCTTTAAGAAGGGACTATGTTTGGAGAAGAAAAACGACCGCGCCACAGCACTTGCCACATTCTACAAGATAATAGAGGAGGAAGCGCGCCCGAATCGGCGGCGCGAGCTGTTCTGGTATTACAAGGCTGGATTTAATGCTGGCCGCTTGCTGGAGGAGGATTCGAAGTGGGAATCTGCTGCTGCCATCTACGAAAAACTTGCAGCAACGGGAGGCAGCCGAAGCGAAGAAGCAAAAGCGCGACTCACCAACCTTCGCCTGGTACATTTCCTTTGGACAGACTGAGATTTCACGCGTGGCTCAAAGCCGCGGATCTTTGTCTCAAAACGATGGGAAATAGGCTTGCACGGAATTCGAACCGGCATCACAATTAGAGCGTGAAAACAGCAGGCAGACCAAGTCGCTTGGGCGGCTGGTCGGTCCGATGCGTGGGCGTCTTTCTCGCACTCGCGTTTTGCGCATCGGCATTTGCTTCTGATCCGAGCAAGAACGTAGTCGTCCGCTCGCGGCCACAACCCACGATCACCACTACAAAGAAACTGTGTTACGTGGTGGAAGGCGACTCGCGTATTCCACAGCCTTGTGAACGGATCGCTGCAATTCCGACCACTGCCAACTCGATGACTATTTACGGCCATCGTACGGGAAGATAACCAAAACTCCTACGATTCGCTGGTAATGGCGCGCTGCCCGGCGTGGCAGCGCGAGCGGGTGTTTATTTTTTGCGTGCCAAGCCAGCCTTCCGCATAGTCGCGTGCCCACCCTAAATTCGATGGTTTCGGCTTCCCGAGCTTGTGCGTAGCGTCTCACGCCGGTTTTCTTTTCTCTAATAAATTCGCGCGCAAATTGGCCGGAGCGGATTTTTTTGCAGCACTGATCTCCTCTCTTCGCGGAGATTCAGCGCGTGTGCCCGGGCCTTTTGCGCCGAACCCAATCACTGCGCATATTTTCCCTTTAGCCAGAGAGCTGTACCTTTATCGGTGTAAATGCGGGGCAGCCGAAATCCTTACTGGCGAATGCTTGCGGAATTAGCTGCCGTGGCTGCCCAAGACTGACCTCGCTGTCGCAAGCACCGATTTGTCGTCGTTATCCGTCAGCCCAGAGAGGAAATGGCGAATCCGACGGAACGACTGGTGCAAAAACAAATTGGCCGCGAATTGCTCAGGGGACGACGAACTCCCATTTCGCTGCGCGAATTGAAGCTCGGTATCATGACGACTGAGAACGCAGGTCGACGCGAAAAGATCCATTGCCGCATTCGCGATCCGTTCCTGGACGAGCTGCATATCCAAAATCGGCTCGCGGTAGGTGATCAGGGCGCGGTTGACGGCCACATTGAAACGCCAGATCAGGCGGCCAAGTTGATTGGCGAACCAACGTAGCTCGGCGCTGCGGACTGGGATCTCGGGAACGCGTACAGTAGCACCGAGTCGATGCTTCCCAGCTGTCCACGCTTTTGCGAAGCCCCGTTCACGCGTTGGTTTCAGCATGGTGTCGTAAATTTCTTTGAACTCCATGCCCGGCCCGCGCATTCCTACTAGAGCAACGAACGACGTGAGCACTTCATTCGCGCCCTCGCCGATCTGGTTGATGCGCGCGTCACGCATCATTCTTTCGAGCGGAAGATCCACAAAATACGCCGAGCCGCCATAAATCTGAAATACGTCATTGATGCATTCCCAAAGCCGCTCGGTCGTAAACACTTTGAGCATCGCCGTCTCGAGCATGTAATCCTCCAGGCCACGATCGATTAGCGATGCAGTGATCGTGGTCATCGCTTCCATCGCGTATGCATCCGCCGCGATGCGAGCGATTTTCTTTTGGACCAGATGAAAATTACCGAGCGTCTTGTTGAATTGTTTGCGCGTGTTTGCGTGTTCGACCGCCAGATGCAAACAAGTCTTGGCCGAACCCGTGCAGCAAGCGCCGAATGTTGTCCGTCCGAAATCGAGAACTGTTAGCGCCACTTTAAGGCCTTTGCCCGGTAGACCGAGAATATTTTCCTTTGGAACCTTGACATCGCGCAACGCGAACCGGCCAGTGGCCGTGCCGCGGATTCCCATCTTCGGCATCCGCGCCTCGAGCATTTCGAATCCGGGCATGTCAGGGGTAACCAAAAATGCTGTGATCGACGTCTTGTCCGATCCAGGCACCGGCGTGCGCGCCATGACGGTCAGCACATCGGCAATTGCCGCGTTGGTTATATAGCGCTTTTCCCCGTTCAGAATGAAATGCGAGCCATCTTCGGTTGGCCGCGCTTGCATCTGCACGTTTGCTGCATCTGATCCGGCTTCTTTCTCGGTGAGCGCAAATGCGCCGAGTTGTTCGCCGGTCGACAATTTTGGAAGCCATTGCTGCTTTTGCTCGTGCGTTCCAAATAGCAGCAGCGCGCGGATTCCAATCGAGTGATGAGCGTTCACAAAAACTGACGTGGATGCGCAGCGGCAACCAATTTCTTCCAAAATTTTGCAGTTGGCCATTTGCGAGAATCCACGTCCGCCATACTCCTTGGGCGCGGTCATGCCGAGCACCCCGACTCGGCCAAGGCCATCAATCACGCTGCGCGGGATATCCGCCTTCCGATCGATCTCCGTAGGATCGAGGTGTTCGTCTAGAAATTGGCGGAGCTCGGCGAGAGTTCCATCTAATTCGACTTGTTGTGCTGTCGGAATGCGCGGATACGGCATGACCCAATCGGCAACGAAATGGCCTTGGAAAAGACCCTTGGCAAAACCGAGCGCCTGCGGACCTGCGAAGAGCAGTTCTTCGGCTTGCTGGATTTCTTTTTGTCGTTGGGCGTCGAGCTTATTCATTCAGGTTGTTTTTAGAAAAACGGGCGACGCATTGTAACCATGCGCGAGCGCGTGTCCAATCACGCGCCTGCATGACGGTGTTCGAAGACTCCGCCCCCTTCAGGGGTCCGCTGGATCCTGATTGTTCAAGCCTCGAGCGCAGAGTCCGCGATTGCAGCTGCGCAACGTGAAGATTCGAACCGTTGTAGAGCTTGAAGATCCAAGCTTCGCGCTCAGCTGCATCCCTGGCTGGTTCCGCATTCTGTACAAACCCCGCATGCGCCGGCCCGGATCACTTTGTCGCTGCCACATACTGAACAAGTAATCCCCATGTAGATGCTGCCAAGCGCGACCGTTACTCGATCGACGTGACCATTGCCGTTCCCGTTCTGTCGGCCAGATTCCGAATCGCCGGACGGATGATTTGTGATCACGTCAATCACTTCTTTCTCTGCGGTGCGCGCCAAATCCGAGACTGGCCGATTCACAGCCTTCTTTTCAATCTCGGCAATTTCCTTTAGCGGTAGATCCGGCTGGCCTCGATTGGGTGAAGTCGCTTCCTTGTAGCCGTTGATGAACTGACAACCCAACCAACGAAAC
>JBEDUS010000129.1:0-6068 GCA_040414975.1 Candidatus Udaeobacter sp. | reverse complement strand
GCGTTGCTCTATTTAGCTCATTCCACTACAGTGTCCATTGAGGGTACGGCATGGGGAGAGCGCACATTCTGTGCTCAGCTGGTTTGGGGGCTGGCAATTTGTGACTGATTACTATCCCGTTATATGCCAGGCGGTTTCAGGATTGCTTGGCAGTAATTATGAGGCTCGTTGTGCGCTCTACGAACGAGCACGAGCAGCATTCCAAGAACGATTACATAAACATAATCCGCCATTATCACAAATCGCGCTTGCGAATGAGCAGGCTGCGTTCGAAGCGGCCATCCGCAAAGTCGAAATTGAGTGGCTATTTAATGAGATGCGGCGTGAAAGCGAGGAATACGCGTCTCTGTCAAACCGCAGAAGGTTTATATTAGCAGTAGATGAATTCGCGCGTTTTGCACGGGGAAACCTAAACGAGACAATCCGGATTATGCGGGATCGCCGAAACATCGGTAGAGTGCTACTGGCAAAGGTATTCCCGACCAAAGAAAACATCGCTGCAAGCGGGGCACAAGGGCCGGTATTTCTCCAAAGTGCACAACTGGCGGCAAAGAACATCGGACGTGGTATTTGGCTGAGTACCTTCGGCAAGAGATTTCAATCAGAATAATTGGCTCGTGTGATCCCTTGCAGAACCAGAGGAAACCGGCAAAGTTCTAGCCCTGCCCTGGAAGGAGGCGGATGAAACCCGTTGGATCATTTGGTTTGTATCATGGTTCGCGGTGCTGGGTTGAGAGTTGGGCCAAACAGTCATAATGCTTGAACAAAGAAAGAAGTTTTTCCTAAACCTCGCTAGTGTTTTTATTGGCATATTTACGGCATTGGCGGTTCTTTCCCTCGCTGAGTTGATCACCCGCCTGTCGACCAACATAATATTTCTCGGCAACAGTTCGGATCTATTCAGTCCAGCGAGATATGCCGGATCGCGCGGTAATACACCTAACATTCGCGCCATCTCCTTTGGGGAGGCGGTATTCACTGATGAGATGGGGTTTCGCATCCCGAGTGCGGAGTATCGGTATCCGAAGGATGCCGTTGATAGGGTTCTGATTTTAGGTGACTCGATTGCTTTCGGCCCCGGCGTTCTTGAACAAAAAACTTTTGTGGGACTTTTGCGATCGGCGAAACCGGATTGGGCCATTTTCAATAGTTCAGTGATTGGCTATGACTTAAACGATTACTTGAACGTTTCTAAAACGCTGCTCAAGTCGCAGCGCTATCGGTTGGCTATATTGGTGTTATGTTTGAATGATATTTCTTGGGTCAGTGCCCAGCTATTAGACGCTTCCCCAACTGTACATGGAGCGACGGCAAACACCTCGTCACCGGATGCGGCGGCAATCGCGCAAGCCTACACGAATAAAAATTTAGCCTCTTCGAGCATTATCGAACAGTTGCGCTCACTCTCAATGGTCACGACCGCGAACGATTGGTTGCGAACTCATTCCAAGCTTTATCTTTATCTCAAGGACGTAATCACCGATCCATCGGCGCGCTATTTCCTTGCTGACTACAGGGAATACGAGGACAACATAGACAGCAAACTCGATCCACTTCTCAAGATCGCGGACGAGTTCAGAAATGCCGGTGTTCCGTTTTTAATAGTAATTTCACCTTACGAATACCAATTGCGAGAGCAGGACCAGAACGACGCCGCACGACAACAACCCGCGGATGTCATGCTCCCGCAAAAGAAGATAAAGGCATTTTTATCCAGTCACGACATCAATGCTCTCGATCCTGTAGATTTTTTTCAATCACGAGCTGGCGGTAGAACGGCTTCTCTTTTCCTGCCATATGATCCTATGCACTTTTCGGAGACAGGCCATTCGCTTATGTTCAAATTTCTAGAACGTTATATTAATATGCAGGTGCCCTCATTACCTGAGCATCCATGAGTTCAGTTCGCATTTGGGCGTCCACCTCGGCCTAGCCGATCTCTAACGCGGCAAATTGATTGGCCTCGAAAATCAGCAATTGTCGCGCCTGAACGTCGATAGTTCTGACCTTCGATACGCGTTTGATCCGAAATGGTCGGCAGTGGGTGTGTTTCCAGCCACCGCGTACGAGCAGCGGCAGTCGGGTCGATGCCAGCTTTGTTCTACCATGCGGCTTCATCACCAGAGCGATGGACCTCCGATGGTATCCCCGGCACAGCGAGATCGCTGCAAGGATATCGAAAATGGAGGCGATTCGCATGCAACGATGTTTGCCATGGGCAAACGTACAAACCGCATTCCGCCAGCGCTCAAGTCCGGTATCTACTCAGGAATGGGGCGATTGCCGACCGAAGATCCGGTTAAATTCCGGAATTCGGCCCCGGTTCGATCAGCCGGGGCTGCGCTCGATCCGAAAAACACATGACCTTGCGCAGCGTTGCGTTGACCGAGTATTTTTAGCAAGGATCGCCGCCGCAAATACCGCCCGTGCGGTGCGTTCCCTGCACGGTCGGTTTCACAGAGAATAGTGTGTCAGGAAGCACAACGTTCTTACGGCATAAGGCGCCATGCCGATTCTCGCCCTGCGCGGCAACACTCGTACCAGCCGCGTTGGAAAAGCTATAGCCGCGATACCCTGCATGGAGAGCCTCCGCCCCAAGCGTTCTTACGAGATCCGGACGAGCTTGCCCTGTGATTGCGTATCCGACTTCTCGTCCGCCAGCATCGAGCAATCGCACTGCTTCTATTTGCGCCGTGGAATAAGCGAGCCAACCGCTCACTCTGACGAAGCGCGCATCGGAAATTGTTTCAACTTTATCAAGAGAGCCTTCACACGCGGGCAGCGAGCCCTGCAGCAAAGACGAGCTTGAATTCCACAACTGCTCCCTGGCATTGAGTAACGGATAGCTTCCGAATAGGGACAAGTGTTCATTGTAGGCCGTATCCGCGATTGGTGGGATCATCCCGACGTAATATTGATCTCCCAATGTTCGCATTATCTCCTGATCATCGACGCCGAGTGCTAGACCTAATACCGCCACCCTTCGCTCGAACAAAACATCGTCATGGCGGTAGAGCGCCTTGATTTGGTAATTCAATAATAGCAGCGCCATCGCTAAAGCAGGCGCGAGCAGCCACTTTCGCCATGCGATCTGAATGGCTGTTAAATCCGCAGAATACAACACGATCAGAGCGGCCCATCCCATTATAGCTGGCGTGGTGTGGTGGGGTTGTAAGGCCGCCCACATCCCCTGGTACACTCGGCCGACGGTCAAAGCCAGGATTGAAAAAAGAACGTAAAAAACAAAAAACAGTAGGGCAGTTTGCAAAAGATCTTGGTCACGTTTTGGAAAGGCTTTGGCTACCTTGTAGAGGACCGCAAAAAGAAAGAGAACAGCAAACACCTGTGCGATATACGGATTATCTTTTTGAACAAAAATGTAGGAAAACGGACTTCCTAACGATGCCAAATAAAATAACACCGCACCAGTAATGTTATGCGACTCTGAAGCTAATATGCCGAGTGCGCTGGGATCAAACACAATATGTCCGTAGAAGAACAAAAAAATTGTAAGCATAGACAGTAGCGTTAATGTCGCCACGCGATAAATACCTTGTCTAGTGACGATCGCGTAAGCGGTCATTAGTGGCAAGGCCAAAACTCCATTAGCCATTGCGCCGGCCGAGAGTATTCCGCAGACAGAGGCAAAAACAAAAGTGGAATCCAAAATTCTCGTTGGCGATTTCTGGAGCCAGTAGAACCCGCAGAGAGGAAGTAAGAACACAAAAAACAACGGGCTCTGGAATGCCCACGTCAGGTTTTCCCCTTGGCACAATAGAAACAGCCATGCGACAACTAATAAGCGAAGGAGTGTTCGCGTCAGCGAAAATTTTTCGTCCACGCGATCACCAATGATGCGCCAAAACACCGCTGCTATAAGAGCCAGCAAGACATAATCGGCCGCTAATAAGAATATGCTCGCGCCCTGAAACCAATGGATGTCGGCCCAAAACAGGAGGCGCGACAGAGGTATTCGGTGCAAGTTGTGCAGACCCCACCAGGCCGACCAATCGCCAGCAGACACCCTTTCGTAGAAGCCCAGATAGCCATTCCACATGTCCCAAACTGGAATGGGCGAGTAAACCTGCCAAGTTTGGAAAATTGCGAGAGCGACCACGACCGCAGCCCATATGGCGGCGGAAAGAACGATGACACGCTCGCGGATCGCCATTGTCCCCCGCGCCGAATCGATCATGTAAGAAATCCCGAGCGTTGACGATCGACGCTATGGACGATCGTTAAAAGGGCTACACTAATGTAGCCGCCTTGAATAGCGGCCAGAGTTCCGCCTATTGGCGCCGGCCGATGTTCAGTACGGCGCGAGTTGACCAACCGTCCCGGTGTCGGCCTGCCGAAAGAAGCGGCGCGCCCAGCGCATCGATCCTCCATCCTTCGGGTTGGCGGCTCGCGATTAAAAGCGGGTGTTTTGGAAAGCCTGAACCGAGTGCTTCTCGGACCTCTGCCTCAGGCCCATATCGCCCAGGTCGAGCATCCGGGCCGCCGCGGCAAGATCAGGGACAGTTTCCAAGTCCCATACGATTACCGATTGCTCAGGCATTGTAATAGGTCAATTGCGGCACCCACGTTCGGTTCGGGTCACTGCTTCAACGCTCTTGATCCTATAAATTTTTTTCAAGCACAAGTTGGTGCTAGAGCGGCTTCTCTTTTCCTGCCGTATGATCCTATGCACTTTTCGGAGACAGGCCATTTGCTAATGTTCAAATTTTTAGAACGTCACATCAATATGATAGAGGCGCCCTCATTCCTGAGCATTCATGACTTTGGCGCACATCCGGGCGGACAATCTCTCGTGGTTCTAAAGCAAAAGCGAAAACATAGCCGATCTCTAACCCGGAATATTGCTCGTCCCGAAAATCAGAACTTGTCGGGCCCGAAGGTCGGCACTTCAGGGCGCTCGTCGATACGGAGGCGGCATCTTCTTTCTTGAGGTTTGCGGCGATCCAAAGCGTCGAGCGCACATAGGATTCGGGCAGCTTGGCGCCAGATGGTTGCTTCATACCGGCTGAGGCGATCGAGAGCGAAGTTGGGCAGATTGGCAAGACGCAAAAAGCAACGCGCAAGGTCAATGGCCGGAATAAGAGGTCCGATGGGATTCGGCTCGGAGTTTGGCAGGGCTTCCGTTACGTCGGTGATTCTGTGCGATGCCGCATCGGGATCGTTGTTGATCGAGTCAAACAGCGCATAGACGGGTTCGCGGGATGGCGAGAGAACTTGGCGGGCCTGCCTAAGCTGCCTTAGATGGTCAGCCTGAATTTCGAATAGGCCGGTTTCCATGGTGGTAGCGCGGCGCAGTCGCCATAACAAACTGGCCAGCCGCAGCACCAATTCCCGCTCCACGGCCGATTGAGCATCATAGTCGGCAATGATGGCTGTTTCGAACATTTTGTAATCTTCAGAGTCCTCCAGCGCACCGATCACGGTCTCGGCTGTGAGGCCATGGCGTACAGCGTTGCAGCGCGATGAACGCTTCCCAGTTTCAGTTTTCGGCCCAGTGCTTTTAAGGGCGTTTCGGCGATTGGCTTCGATCTGTCTAAAGGAAGTCATTGAGTACCAGCCATTTTCTCGAATGGCTTCGTTTCGTCCTCTAAGCCTGGTCTGCGAGGGTGTCGATGTCTGGCGTTTTTGTTGACAACAGGAGTCGTTTGATCCGGAATGGTCGGCAGTGGGTGTGTTTCCAGCCATAGCGCGCGAGCAGCGGCATTCGGATCAATCCCGGCTTTGTTCCACCATACAGCTTCATTACCAGAGCGATGGACTTCCCGATGGTGGCCTCGGCACAGCGGGACGGTGAACTCATCGCTCACCTTACGACTCAGCGCGCGGCTTTGCACAAAGCGCAGGTGATGGGCATCCGAGGGTCGGCGGGCGCAAATCAGGCAGGACTGTCTGGTCACATGTCTAACGTGCTCGCGGTCGCGAATCCGACGCGGCTCGGGCAATGCCAGTACGCTCTTATCGACTATGGCCCGTTGTCCCCTTTTGCCTTGAATTGAACGGCTCTGTCTCTGAGGTCGCTGCTTTTCGTGCGGCGTTTTGGATCCGTCTGA
>JBEDUS010000128.1:0-10283 GCA_040414975.1 Candidatus Udaeobacter sp. | reverse complement strand
TATCGATCTTTCCGGTCTACGCCACGACGCAGGACGACGCGTTTCAAAAAGTTGCCCACGATTGCATCGAGCAATATTTGCAGGCCAATCCGGAGGACGCGACAGAACTCGGCGACCACCGGTTTGATGGTCAACTGACGGATTACTCACTCGAAGCACGGGCGAAAGAACTAGCAACGCAAAGAGAGTTTCGCGACAAGCTGAGCACCATTGATGGCTCACAGCTTACCGGTGCAAACAATATCGATTTTCGCATCCTCAAGGAGAACATCGATTACCAAATCTTCCGGCCTGGCCAACAGCCTTTATCTTTTAATCGCACGTGATTTCGCACCGCCAGAACAACGGATTCCGAATCTGCGTCAGCGCTTGGAAGCAATTCCCCGCGTGATCGCCCAAGCGAAGACGAACCTTCAACACCCGCCACGCGTTCACACCGAAACGGCGATTGAGCAAACGCAAGGCGCAATCAATCTCGTGCGAGATGGACTCTCCCCGCTTCTTGATCGCGCGCCGCAGATGAAAAGGGAACTCGCGCCGTTACAAGAGAAGACTGCGGCCGCATTGCAGGATTACAAAAATTGGCTGCAGAACGATCTGTTGCCGCGTTCCGACGGCAATTTCCGCCTTGGCGCGGACAAGTACCGAAAGAAGCTGCATTTCGCGCTCGCCTCGGACTTGTCGATGGAAGAAATCATGAGGCGTGCACAGGACGATCTGAAACAGACGCAAACCGCTATCTACGAAACGGCGTTGCCGCTCTACAAAATATATTTTCCGAACACAGACGCAGCTACGCTAGCGGACAAACATAAGGTCACAGTTGCAGTTCTCGATAAACTCGCTGAGCAACGTCCCGACGACGCGACGGTTGTCGATTACGCGAAAAGAGTTGTTAGCGAAGCAACGGATTTTGTTAAGTCGCACAATCTTGTCACTGTTCCGGACACGCCGCTGGACGTGATCGCGATGCCCGAGTTCAAACGCGGCGTGGCCATCGCATACTGCGAGTCTCCTGGTCCGCTCGACAAAACGGGCAAAACATTCTTTGCGGTCTCGCCGACGCCGAAGGACTGGTCAAACGAGCGAAAGGGATCGTTCTTTCGCGAACACAACAACTATATGATTCGTGATCTCACCGTGCACGAGGCGATGCCCGGACATTACGTGCAACTTGCCCAGGCGAATCAGTTCCATGCGCCCACACTCGTTCGCGCAATTTTCCAAAGCGGCCCATTTATCGAGGGCTGGGCTGTCTACTGCGAACAGGTGATGGCGGAACAGGGTTACGGAGGCCCTGAAGTGAAAATGCAGCAGTTGAAAATGAGGTTGCGTGCTATCGCCAATGCCATTCTCGATCAAAGCATTCATGCCGGAAACATGACTGAGAAGGAAGCGATGGATTTGATGACGCAAGAAACTTTCCAGCAGGAAGGCGAAGCCGTAGCGAAGTGGAAACGCGCGCGCCTCACTTCAGCTCAGCTCTCCACTTATTTCCTGGGCGTCACTGAGCATTTGGATCTGCGCGCGGTGGAACAGAAGAAACTAGGCAGAGATTTCGATCTCAAGAAATACGACCAGGTAATTTCGTACGGCAGCCCACCCGTGAAGTACGTGCAGGAACTGATGGGGTTATAGATGGAACACATTGTCTGCCAGCGCGTCGCCGTTTATTTCGGGCGACGCTTTCTGACAGGCTTGCGTTTCCGCGAAACGGCGAGAGCCAGCCTCTTCGTAGCCGACAAGTCCACCAGTTCGTCGAGATTAAACGTGCGACGCCGCCGTTTCGTTCCCACCTCTCGAAAATCGACCTGATACCAACCGTTCATTCGAACGACCCGATACCGTTTTTGCCCGATGCGCATCGGCTCGCGCGCGATCACGCGGTGGATAACTTTCTCGTATTTGGAGCGCGACCAGCGCCGCTTCTGGCGGCGTCCCCAATCGATCGCGTGCCCCACGTCGTCGTAAGTTTCCGGGCGCTTCTCAAAATCGAGAAGTGAGCGCGCGTCTCCAGCGAAAACGGCTGCAATATGGTTCACCGTGGCGCCGTCACTGACCTGGCGAATTCGTCGGCGAAACGGTCGCAAAATTTCTGCCGCGATTGCACGTAAACTGAGTATTCGGCCATCTCGCATCTTCCAAAGGGGTGCGTTGATGTCGGAGGTGAACGGATTCCGGCCTAAGGAATCAGTGGTGACCCGCCAACCCCGCCGCGAAGAATGTTTTCGCAACCGAAACGGCGTGATGCGCGGAATTCCGTGCCGGCTCAATTCTCGGAGACCAAAACGCTCCCACCGGACGACTGTTTGCACCGCGCCTGCAATGAAGGCGCATGTCGCCAGCATTAAGGCGGGATCCGGCGTAAAATCCGCTGTTACTTCAAGTCGAGTCCTGCGCGGACGAATGCCAACAGCGCTGCTTTTCCGATTGGTCGCCAACAAAAGCAGTGGCACTGGCAGAACGTGCGCGAGCAGATATGCAAGTTTCGTCGCGTTACGAAATCTTGATTTCCTCGTTTTGGGAAACGACAGATTGTAGTGTGTGCTGAAGCCCTGGAGATGGCAGTTGCATTTATTTCGTTTGGCCCAGTGATCGAGTTCCTTGCGCAAGTAGCGGATTTGTTCCCAAAGTAGGCGCGTCGTGCGATAGGAGCAGCCGGGCTCGAGTTCAACAATCGGTGTCGCCACTTCAATCACTCCGGTGTCGAAATAAATCGCCCCGCCGGCGGGAGACTGAAATGATTTGCCTGTCCGCGGAATCATTCGTCGGCGCACCAGACGGCTCGGATCGCCAAACACCTTTTCCGGACGCCGTCTTCGTCCATTGACCAAAAGATTAAACTCGGCTTCCAAGCCAATCACAGCGCATGGCGGTGTTGCCAGAGCCGCGCACTCGCCAAAAAATGCGTGGCTCCGCGCTGTTCCGAGACCTTTCATAAACCTAACGGAAGATTAACTCGTCTCGCTGCATTCGCGAGGAATCAGCGTCGCGAACCCTAAATCGATATGCAGATGGTCGTCGGTTTGCCCTGGTTCGGAGCCGTATGGCAGAACAAATGCAACCGGACTGAGCGACGCCGCTATAGCACGGTACTTTTCAATTGACCTCGCATCAGAGAGAAAAGTGTCACCGATCCGGTATATGTTCGCAGCGGTTCCCCAGGCATGAGTGCTTTTGGCGCCGCTAATCTGATGTGCCGGCGACCGATAGCCGCCATTTGCGCTAATGAAAACCGGCGCATCGACTTCGCGTCGAAAATGCTCCAGCCAAGCTGCAAGCAAAGCGATTGCGCACGGCACATAATGCGGAAAATGGCTCAGGAGCAACCTGGCCTCACGACAATCGACGAGCATCAATTCTGCAAGCGTGAAGTGCGGCGCAAGGCGAAGCCCGAGGGCTTCCTCCCAGCTACCAATTTCATAAAAAAAACGTGGCAGACGATGCACATTGCCGTGCCAGTCGGCTTCAGGTTCACCGGGCCGCAGCAACGCGCGGTACTCCCGAGGCAGATTTAAGCCGTCAATCGAACGCAATGGCTCGCCAGACATTTATCCTAATCAAGTTCCCGTCACCGACCGATAAATCGCCTCCGAAACAGCTGCGACGGTCTCTCGCCGCCCGTCTCGGTCCGAATCAAATTCCGTCAGAATGACAGCAAGGTACGGTTCGCGTTCGGGCAAATACACGATACCTATGTCGTGGCAGGCAGTCGAAATCTCACCTGTCTTATGCGCCACCACGGCATGCGGTGGAAGGCCGGCAGGGATCATCGAATCGAATCGTTGTTCCAGCAGAATACGGATCGCTTGCTCCTTGCTTCTGCTGCTAAGAAAATCGCCGCGTAGGGCCGTCAGCAACGTCAGTAAGCCATTCGCAGTCGCTTCATTGTTTATGCCTCTTTCATGTGCAGCATGGTCCTCGACGCCTCGGCGTAGCTCGACTCCCTCGACGTGCGCGTCGCACAGGACCTTTCGCGCATATTCGACGCCGAGAAAATCGAGGAGCAAATTTGTCGCTAGATTGCTGCTTGCTGTAATCATTCCGTCTGCAAGCTCGGAAATTTTCGCTATCCTGCCAATCCGCTGGTAGAGCTCAGGCATCGCGTCGGAGTCACGATTAAGGTGAAAAGGAACGCAATCTGCCGCGCTCCGAAACCGGTTTCGCACGTGCAACGAATCGTCGAGTCGAAAGCGGCCCTCATCGGCTGCGCGAAAAACCGCCAAGAGGACAGCGACTTTAATCGTGCTTGCAGCATGAAACCAGCGATCACCCTGCAGGGAAAATCGCAAACCGCTTTCCAGATCGTGGAGCGCCACCGCAACCGCTCGAGCCTTGCTTTGGGCGGCCAATCGTTCCACCTGCTCACTTAAGTTGCTGGAGACGTCCACACGTGACATCGACTGCTCTTTACATACCGATTGGGAAGTCGCAAATTCGACGATGGCTAGTCTGGCCACATGGATGCGCCCGAAGGACCAAAAATGGTTTCGACCATTTTTTGCGAAGCATCCTGAGATCCATGTTTTCGATGCGCGGAACAACGATGCTCCGATGGATCAAATGGACGGCCTGCTCTTAACTGGCGGCCCCGATATCACACCGGAATTTCTGCGCCAGGAAAATGTCGATCCGAACTTGATCGACAAAGATGATCTTGATCGCGAGCGCGATCACTGGGAGTTCGAGGCGATTTCGAAGGCACTCGCGCGTGGAGTGCCGATTCTAGCCATTTGCAGGGGCATTCAGGTTTTGAATGTCGCTCTGGGCGGCACTCTCATGCTCGACATTCCCGGTCATAGACTGCCGGAACAAAAAGAGCAGGACATTCAGCGATTGCGCTACGATGGAAAGGCGAAGCATCGATTCGAAAACGTAAACAGTTCACATCATCAGGCGATCGATCGCGTCGCGGACCGTTTCGAAATCGAGGCTTGGTGCACCGACGACGACATCATCGAGCAAGTGCGCCTGCGAAATTATCCGTTTGCGTTGGGCGTACAATACCATCCTGAGCGTGGAAAGATCTACGACGCTCTCTTTGAAAACTTCTTCCAAAAGGTCAAATCATTCCGAAGGCTCTCGAGGAATTCACTGAGGCGGCGTTGAGGCGCGGGGATGTCTCGATTTCGGTTGAATTAGAATGTCCACTCCGGAAACACAGTGGCGATCAAAACCCGAACAGTCCTCCCACCCAAGCATTGAATCCCTCGAGGAATGGGGGCTTCCCAGCCGTCGTTCCTAGTTACGTGCCACGATAAACGCAACGCGCGGTCGGTGTTTCATGCACAACGATTTCGCAAAGACCGGGACATTCGGCTTCTAACTTCTTCCAGAACCACTCCGCCATTTTTTCAATCGTCGGATTCTCCAGGCCTTTGATGCCGTTTAGATACGCGTGATCCAGTAGTTTCAGCAACGGTTTCATCGCCTGACTGATTCTGGCGTGATCGTAAACCCATCCGATCTCTGGATCGACATCTCCCTCCACTGAGACTTCGACCTTAAAACTGTGTCCGTGAACGCCACGACATTTGTGGCCCTCCGGCGCATTCGGCAAAGTCTGCGCCGCTTCAAAAGTGAAATCTTTTGTTAATCGTGCTCGCACTATTGGATAAATACCATCGCTTGGCCTGCGTTGTCACCCCGCGCGGACCTCGAAGGTCAGGTTGCTAACCTGACTCGGCCATGCTGCCGAAAACACACAGCCAAGCTGGCAGCTTGCTCGCCGAGTCAGCTATAGCTGGCTGACCTCCAGTCAAACTCCGCGCTTTGTCGGACTCCAGATAAACTTGTGCATCTGAAGTTGGAAACGAACATTCAGTTTGTCGGCTAACATCCATTCCACGATTTCACGAGGATCGATCCGCCCAAATATTGGCGAGAACAGCACTGCGTGACAGCGGGCAGAAAGATCGTAACGCTGCTCTTTGTCGCACGACCATTCGTAATCTTCGCGCGATCCCATCACGAATTTCACTTCGTCGCGCAATGTGAGGTGGTCGATGTTCGACCATAAGTTCTTTTCGACCTCGCCGCTGCCTGGTGTCTTCAAATCCATGATCCGATGGACGCGAGGATCAACCTTCGAAATATCGTGCGCGCCGCTCGTCTCGAGCAGGACCGTATAGCCTGAATCGCACAACATCGACATCAACGGCAGTACGTTTTTCTGGAGCAAAGGCTCACCGCCGGTGATCTCGACCAAAGAACAGCGAAACGCGGCCACGGCATCTACGATTTGGTTTAATGTTGCTTTCTTTCCCTCGTAAAAGGCATACTCGGTATCGCAATAATTGCAGCGCAGGTCGCAGAAGGTCAGTCGCACGAACACGCAGGGTTGCCCCGCCCAGGTGCTTTCACCCTGGATCGAGTGATAAATCTCGTTAATCGTCAACGTCTTCTCGCCATCGGAATCCACGTTAGAAACGTCTTACGCGTAGAATCGTAAAGCAAGTAAACCCCATGCGCGCTACAAACAGCAATCGCTATAGCTTGACGCTCCAACCGGCGTCCATAATCTCAAGTTCGGCCACAAGCCGCAGTTGACCTGGCATCGCGTTGAGAACAACGCGTTCCACTGTTTCTGTAAGATGTTTGTAGCGTGAATGTTTTAGCAGCTTTCTATCACTCGTCGGTGGGAAAAAAAATGATCGTCGCGGTCACCGGCATCATTTTGATCCTATTCGTGATCGGACATTTGCTAGGGAATCTGCAAATTTTTATCGGTCCGGATTGGATCAATGGCTATTCGCAGCACCTGCACGACCTCGGCCCGCTCCTTTGGGCAATCAGAATTTTTCTGCTCGCCACCGTCATTATTCACATCTACGTGACCATCAAATTGGCGATTGAAAACAGGCGTGCCCGGCCTGATCCGTACATCGACAAGCGCTACGTGAAAGCGACGTTTGCCTCGCGTCATATGGTAATGAGCGGGCTGATCGTGCTGGCGTTTATCGCTTATCACCTCGCACATTTTACCTTCCGCAAAACCGACCCGCGTTTTGCGTTGCTCAAGCCTGACTCTCTTGGCCATTACGACGTCTATTCCATGATGGTCTATGGCTTCCAAAATTATCTTGTGTCGGGGTTTTACGTGCTCGGTCTATTTTTGCTCGCACTCCATTTGAGCCATGGATCATCCAGCTTTTTTCAATCGCTTGGGTTGAATGACAAAAAACTGGAGCCACGCCTCGCCTTGGGCGGGCGAATTTTCGCGTGGCTCATGTTCATCGGTTATACGTCGATCCCCATCGCTGTCCTTCTCGGGTGGGTTAAACCAGCCCAACAGCTATGATTGGAAGGTTCGACGCCAAAGTTCCACCCGGCCCGCTCGCGCAGAAATGGCGGAACCATCGCGATCATTCACGATTAGTTAGCCCGAACAACAGGCGAAAATTCGAGGTCATCGTCGTGGGAAGCGGTCTCGCGGGCGGATCGGCTGCCGCGACGCTGGGCGAACTGGGTTATCGCGTGAAGTGCTTTTGCTTTCAGGATTCGCCGCGTCGCGCGCATTCGATTGCGGCCCAGGGCGGAATCAACGCGGCAAAGAATTATCAGAACGATGGCGACAGTGTTTACCGCTTGTTTTACGACACCATTAAGGGCGGCGATTTTCGTTCGCGTGAAGCGAATGTGTATCGCCTCGCTGAGATCGCCAATAACATCATCGACCAGTGCGTCGCGCAGGGGGTGCCGTTTGCCCGCGAATATGGCGGACTGCTAGCCAACCGCTCGTTTGGTGGCGCGCAAGTGTCACGGACTTTCTACGCACGCGGGCAGACGGGTCAGCAGCTGTTGCTCGGATGCTATCAGGCGCTTTGTCGTCAAATCGCAGCGGGCACCGTGCAGATGTTGCCCCATACGGAGATGCTCGATCTCGTGATTGTCGACGGAAATGCCAAGGGAATTGTGACGCGGAGCCTGTGCTCTGGAAAAATTGAAAGACATGCCGCGGATGCAGTCGTGCTAGCGACCGGCGGATATGGAAACGTGTATTATCTCTCGACTAACGCCCGCGGTAGCAACGTTACGGCCACCTATCGCGCCTACAAAAGGGGCGCATTCTTTGCAAATCCATCGTTTACACAGATTCATCCCACCTGCATTCCGGTCAGCGGCGAACATCAATCGAAGCTCACGCTCATGTCCGAGTCGCTCCGGAACGATGGACGCGTCTGGGTGCCGAAACGGAAGGAAGATCGCGATAAAGCGCCGCGAGAGATCCCGGAGAAGGATCGCGATTATTACCTTGAGCGAAAGTACCCGAGCTACGGCAACCTTTCGCCACGTGATATTTCATCGCGCGCGGCAAAGGAAGTTTGCGACGAAGGTCGCGGCGTTGGTCCAGGCGGCCGCGGTGTCTATCTTGATTTCGCCGAAGCAATCAAGCGGCTGGGAGAAAATATAATCCAGGAGCGCTACGGCAATTTGTTTGAGGTCTACGAAAAGATCACCGGCGAAGACGCCTACAAAGTGCCAATGCGGATTTATCCCGCCGTCCATTATACCATGGGCGGCCTATGGGTCGATTACGACCTAATGAGCAATGTGCCAGGGTTGTTTGTCATCGGTGAAGCAAATTTCTCCGATCATGGCGCCAACCGGCTTGGTGCCAGCGCTCTCATGCAAGGTTTGGCCGATGGCTATTTCGTTTTGCCGAACACGCTGCCAAATTACCTGGCCGGCCAGATGGGAAAACGGCCATCGCCGGACTCTGCAGAGTTTCGCGATGCGGAGGAAAGTGTTCGCGCCAGGATCGAAAAACTCCTTAACGTCAACGGCAACAGTTCGCTCGATTCGTTCCACCGCGAGCTTGGCCTGCTCCTCTGGGACACATGCGGAATGTCGCGTCACGAAAAGGGGTTGCGCGAAGCGCTGAAAAAAATCCCCGAACTGCGAGAACAGTTCTGGCACGAAGTAAGCGTGCCGGGGAGCGGCGAAGATTTCAACCAGTCCCTGGAACGCGCCGGGCGGGTCGCGGACTTCCTGGAATTTGCGGAGTTGATCTGTATTGACGCGCTGGAGCGTGATGAATCCTGTGGCGCGCATTTTCGCGAAGAACATCAAACCGCCGATGGCGAAGCACTACGCGACGACGAAAACCACGCCGTAGTATTTGCCTGGGAATTTCAAGGCGATGGACAACCGCCAATATTGCATCGCGAGCCGTTGCATTTCGAAACCGTCCACTTAACCCAGCGAAGCTATAAGTGAACAATCGACAACTTGTATGAACTTCAAACTGCGTATCTGGCGCCAGCCAAATCCCAAGACACGCGGCAAACTCATCGATTACGAAGTGCAGGATATCTCGCCGAATACGTCGTTTCTCGAAATGCTGGACATTCTCAATGACACTTTAGTTAGCAGCGGAAAGGAACCAATCGCTTTCGACTCGGATTGCCGCGAAGGCATTTGCGGCACTTGCTCGCTCACGATTAATGGCGAACCACATGGGCCCGATCATCCTAGTGCGGTATGTGAGCTTTACATGCGAAAGTTTCACGACGGAGCGACGATCACAGTCGAGCCTTTTCGCGTCGGGTCGTTCCCGCTTGTAAAAGATTTGGTGATCGATCGCGGCGCACTGGATCGCATTGTGCAAGCCGGTGGATTCATTTCAGCGCGCGCCGGTTCCGCGCCAGAAGCGAACTCGATTGCGATTCCCAAGCATGATGCCGATCTGGCGATGGAAGCGGCAGCCTGCATCGGGTGCGGCGCGTGCGCAGCGGCATGTCCAAATGGATCGGCAATGCTTTTTACGGCTGCGAAGGTCTCGCATCTATCGCTCTTGCCGCAGGGGCATCCGGAACGAGAGAGTCGCGTCTTGCGAATGGTCAGTGTGATGGATGCAGAAGGATTCGGTAATTGCACCAATACGTACGAATGTGAGGCGGTTTGCCCGGCTGAGATTAGCGCTAGTTTCATTGCCAAGCTGAATCGCGAATATGCACGAGCAGCAGCGCAACGCACCGCAGGCGAATAGTCGACGCGGACCAGGGCGCCGCCGAAAGCGAACAGGCTAAAGGCTTGAGCCAGTCGTAGCCGAGGGCACCGCCCTCAGAGAAATATCATTAGATTTCCATTCCCGTTGTTCGCTCATTTCATAGGTAAAACGCCCCCCCTGAAATCGACACCTCAGTCATAACAGTGGTGCGGCAAAGTCATAACACGTCCCCTGAAATCCACCAATATTCGCCAATGTGCAGGGCACAAGAAAACCGCCTCGCGTTGGGCGTAACGAAAATAACGGAAAGAAAAAAGAGAGAGAGCGGGAC
>JBEDUS010000127.1:0-8944 GCA_040414975.1 Candidatus Udaeobacter sp. | reverse complement strand
GCTCGCTGGCGCCCATTCCGCGGTAAGTCAGTGGCAACTCGACATTCTCAAAGACGCTGAGATCCCCGATCAGATTAAAGCTTTGAAAAATGAAACCGATTTCGCGGTTGCGAATACGCGCCCGGTCGGCAAACGAAAGGTTGGCAACCTCGTGTCCCTTAAGCGAGTAGCTGCCTTCAGAGGGAGTATCGAGGAGGCCGAGAATTGAGAGCAAGGTCGTCTTGCCGCAGCCCGATGGGCCAGCTATGGACACATATTCGCCAGGTCGAATATCGAGGTGGATTCCGGAGAGCGCATGGGTTTCTACTTCGTCAGTGAGAAAGACCTTCGTGACGCTGCTTAGTCGTATAAGAGGATCTGATCCGTTGTTCATGTTCGAATTGCTGATGTCTGATTGCTGATTAGTTAAGCCGAATGCGTTCGTGCCCATCCCAGGCGCTGGTATCAGAGAGAATCACCTGATCTCCTGGCTGGAGGCCGCTTAGAATCTCGATCGTGTTCACTGAGCTCTTGCCAAGTTTAACTGGGGTGCGCACAGCTTCTCCGCTGCTGTTGACGAGCTTAAACATTCCGACGGTGTTGTTCTCCTGCCCGAATGCCGGACGACCCACATAAACGACATTATCGAGACGCTCCAGCTCGATTGTCCCATCCACGCTAAGATCGGGACGCGCGCCTTTCGGCAGCGCCTCGTCGAACGCAACGTCGACTGTTACAGTTCCCTGTTCTACTGCTGGATCCACTCTCGTGACGTGACCATTGACGACACCGTTGCGCGTGTCGATCGTAGCCTTCTGATTAATTTGAATATCTTTTGCCTGCGTCTCGGCGATTTTGACCTGCGCCTTCAACTTCGTCGGGTCCGCGACACGGGCGAGATTGTCGCCCACCTTGAGTCGCTGGCCGATTTGCACCGGCAATTGCTGCAACACGCCAGACATCCCGGCTTTCACATGCAACGCTTCAACCTGGTCCAGCTTCAGTTTCGCCAGTTGTTTCGCTTGATCGACCGCCGCTTGTTTCGATGCGAGCTGCGGTTCGATCGAATCGTGCGCAAACGCAAAGCGCTTTTGCTCGATCTCATCGGTCTTCTGGCATTCCTCTTCTTTGATTTTCGAAGTTTTGTAGATGAGATCCGCGACAAGACCGTTTTTTGCCAACTGGTCGTTCGTTTGGCGCTCCATTTTCGCCTGCTCGTATGCTGCATGCGCCGCGGTTGTTTTCGATTCCTGATCGAGCAACTCGCGTTGCAAAGTCGCACGCAAACTCGTTAGCTCCGCCTCCGCTGCGATCGCTTTTGATTCCGCATCGTGCGCGTCTTGTTCAAGCTCAGGGCTGCTTAATTCCAAAATCACGGAGTCCGGCTCCACGTGCGTGCCAGGCCAGATATTTATTTTTTCTACGCGTCCTTCCGTGTTTGCGGGAATCCAGCGAATATCTTCTGGCGTGAGTGTGCCGAGTCCGCGCACCTGACGCACCATCGGACCGCGTTTAACGGTGTCGATCCAGACGGTTGAACGATCGATGCTCGGCACTGCTGGTTTCAGCCGTGAGATTCCTATCGTCGCCAGAACCAAACCAAGCGCAGAGGTGGCGATAATGATAATGCGGCGTTTGCGCTTCTTCGCTGCAACGCCTACGCGAGGCACGTCCATCGAGGAAAGGTTCGACGCGAATCCGGCCGGCCGCACAATAGTTTCTTCTTTTGGTTTTCGCTGTGGAATCACGGTTGGATCAAAGCTGAGCAAATGCTCGACAGAGGTCGACCACCGCGTTTGTCGCGGCTACCATTGGCACGGCGGCGGTGATCATGATGACCAGGAAGCAAACTGCTTCCACGAGAAAATCGTGTCGCGCTTCGTTTTGAAAATACTCGCCACTGATATCATGAAAGCGGGGCGTCGGGGTTTGGATGCATCGTGCCCGATACCCGTCAAGCGTCATCAGGCGATAATTGCAGTCAATCAGCGGGAACCTCTTGCTCTTGCCAACAATTATTGAGATCGGCTTCATGTTTCCTTTCGGTTTGTCTGGCACAAGTTATTGCAATGTTTGTGCCAACTAGAAAAAGGCCATCACAACGCGCACTAAAACAGGGACTTAGAGCTGTTCCGTTAGTCTGCAGCAATCTCCGCGCAGTCCGGTTGTGGGACGGCACCGTCCCAACTTTGGGACTGTTTTCGCGGAAGTGACTAGAGCGGGAGTCGAAGCAAAGCTTCCGCACCTTTGTCACTTTCGCGATTCATTATCTCCAACGATCCGCCATGCGCCTCGGCGATCTGGCGACTGAGCGGGAGACCGATTCCGGAGCCACCGGGCTTTGTGGTGAAAAACGGCACGAAGAGGTTGGCCGGATTCATAATCCCGGGTCCGTCGTCTTGAACAAAGATCTCGACTGCATCTTCGTTCTCACGCCACCCGATCACAACCTTGCCGTGCGTTTCAAGCGTAGCATCAACAGCGTTGTGTACGAGGTTGATTAATACTTGTTCAATCTGCGCTGCGTCCGCACGAATGCCTGTTTGAGGACCCGGCATGACTTTCACACTGAGTCTCGGTTCCAAGTCCACGACACGCTGAACCAGCTTGCCAAGATCGACATTTTGTTTTTGCGGCGGCGGAAGCTTTGTTAACCGCGTGTAAGCCTG
Source organism: Candidatus Udaeobacter sp. (assembly GCA_040414975.1). Taxonomy (GTDB): domain Bacteria; phylum Verrucomicrobiota; class Verrucomicrobiia; order Chthoniobacterales; family UBA10450; genus Udaeobacter. Next base: position 6,296 of record JBEDUS010000127.1, on the reverse strand, counting down.
TAGAAAACGACCGAGTGAATCAGCCCGGGAGGCGATGGAATTCAATCCGGCACTCGCATCATCTTTCCAATCTCCTGGAAGAGGGTCGCGCCGCAGCAGGGATTCGAGACTGGCGGCGAGCGATTTGATTGGCGCCAGCGAGTTGTTCATTTCATGTCCGAGGACGCGCACAAGTCTCTGCCAGGCGCGACGCTCCTCTTCACGCAGCGTCCGACTAAGGTCGGTCAACACCAATAATTCATGCGGTAAGCCCTGTTCGCGAAAAGTGCTGCGCCGGATACCCCAACGACCTGAAGCACCGGGGAAATTCAATGTAAGCGGTTCGTCTTCATCAGCCTCAAAGCATCTGTTTAGGGCAAGCTCGTTTGCCGTTTTTCCCAGCAACTTATCCATTGGGTGACCGAGCAGAGTTTCGCCGGCACGATTGACGAGGCGCAAACGCCGTTTGGGATCAAAAGTAAAAACTGCGACGTCGATTTCGCTCATGATTGTGCGCAAGAGCGCGGTCGCCTCAAACGCGCCGAGGCGTTGCAGACGCAATGTTTCGCCGAGCGAATTAACCTCGAGAAGAACTTCTCCTAGTGCACTATCTTCGCGAGCCCCGCGCGCACGGATCGAATAGTCGCCCTCGCGCAATGCCGCGAGCAGATTCGACATGGTTTGCAAGGGCCGAATGGTGTGTTCGCGCGTGCTGAAAATGAATGCCGCGAAGGAGCCAACGATAATAATCGTTAGCGTCCATTGCATTTTGGCGCTGTAATCGCCAAACCAAAGCAGAACAAGCGCAACAGAAATCGCGGGAACGGCTGCCGCAATCGTGAGCCAAGTGATTTTTCCTTCGTAGGAAAGGCGGTGTCGAGTCTTCGAAGGCTTCATTTGCCCGCTGTCGCTGCAGGGGTGTCGCCTGCAAAATCACAACGCTCGCAGCCGACACGGCTCTCTCTGGAGTCATAAGCCATATTGCTGTAGCCGACGGTAGAATGCACTTCTGCTTAACCCGAGCGCCTCCGCCGCTTTTCGCGCGTTGCCATCATTTCGGGCCAGCGCTTTCTTAATGAGGAAGGCCTCCACTTCTTCAAGACTCATTTCCTCGAGATTGCGGGCTTCACCGCCACCATTCGTCAGGCCCAGATCGCCTGCGCAGATTTGTCGATTTTGCGTCATGAGCACAGCGCGTTCGACAATATGGCCGAGCTCTCGAACATTTCCCGCAAAGCGATGCTGTAGCAGAAGGTCTCGCGCTGTCTCATCGAAACCGGAAACCTGCTTCCGATAATGCTCTGTATGCTGACGAAGGAAACTGTTGGCCAGCGGCATGATGTCATCCCGACGCTCTCGCAACGGCGGTAACGCAATCTGAATCGTATTCAGGCGAAACAAGAGGTCCTGTCTAAAACGACCCGCTGCCACTTCGTTCTCAAGATTTGAATTTGTCGCAGAGATGATGCGCACATTGGCGTGCAGAGTTTTCGATGAGCCGACTCTCTCAAACTCTCCGGTTTCGATGACTCGCAAAAGCTTTGCCTGGTGAGTAAGTGGGATGTTTGCAATCTCGTCCATGAAAAGCGTGCTCTCATCCGCAAGCTCGAACCTGCCTGCGCGATCCGTCTTTGCGTCGGTGAAGGCACCTTTGACGTGGCCAAACAGTTCGCTCTCAAACAGGGTCTCAGATAAGCCGCCCATGTTGACCGTGATCATCGCATGCGACGATCGCGGCGAAACAGCATGGATTGCCCGTGCGACCAGGCTTTTTCCAGTTCCGTTCTCGCCGGTGAGCAGAATGTTGGCATCAGACGGAGCGACGCGCGAAATCATCTCGATAACAGGGCGCATCGCAGGAGACTGCGCGATCAAATTTGGCATGGTGCCGCGGAGAAGTTCGTTTTCCGCTTCAAGCTTTCGTCCTCGACGCAACGCCGACGCGAGTTCAATCTGGGTCCTCACGATTGTCAGCAACCGATGGTTGTCCCATGGTTTGGTCACAAAATCGCGCGCGCCGCGTTTCATGGCTTCTACGGCCAATTCAACCGTTGCCCATGCGGTCATCACAACGACAGGCAGGGTATTATCGATCTGCTGGATTTTTGGGATGGCTGATAATCCTTCCTGACCAGACGTGGTATCGCGTGCGTAATTCAGATCCATTAACAACAGCGCGTACTCCTTTTTTTCCAGCGCGTTGAAGATGCCAGCCAACGATGTGGCCGCCTCCGTCTGATATCCTTCGCCCTTCAGCAAGATGCGTAGCGCTTCGAGTACGTCGCGCTGGTCGTCCGCGATTAAGACTCTCGCCACGGTTATCTCTCAACCCCGTTTCCGTCGCGGTGTCAATTCCATTGGAGGGAAAATTGCGACCCCGTGGTACACAAGGCAACGATTGGATCGAAACGGCATACAATTAGCGCGATGGTTCAAAGCGCTAGCGCCGCGCCCATAGCAGGGCCCCTGAAGCGCCCTCCATGTTGTTGTGGAAAAACATCCACGAGCGGCCTGGTGCCGAGCCTGGCCCATCATTTCATCGATGTGCCTCGATCAGCCTCTGGCGGGTAGCTTTGGGGCTGACGTATGGCAAGCAATGCACGGCGCGACACCAGGCGCGGGAGTTTCCAGCGGAGTCCGCGCGAACTGCCAAATCACAACGACTACGCTGAAAATGCAGAGCACGAAGACTAGGATTTCGAGAACGGTTCGGCCTTTTTCCCGGGAGCGCACTAGCAGCGTGTAGGTTGATTCAGATTTTGTATTCATATTAGGTTTTGGTTATGCCGACAGGTTATGCATGCGGCATGCCACAGAGGAACCAACAGTCATAAGGCCTTGAATTGCACAGAAATGACGGCTATTCAGGTGTAACTAGGCGACTTGTGGGTGTTCCCAGAATTGGAAACACAGCGTTCCGTTTTTGGGACAATTCGCGATTACATCAAACGCGCTGTCGGCGTCGCGCGAATCGTTAACGAGTTTATCTGGCAGGAGATTCAGACATCGGCGGCCAGCTAATCGGCCTAAGACCGGCAGCATGCGACGGTCGCTTCTTTTTTCGCTGCCGTAGTTGATCGAGCGCCAGATAAATCACCGGAGTCGTGTAAAGCGTCAGGATCTGCGAAACGATAAGGCCCCCGACGATGGCGATGCCAAGTGGTCTGCGCAATTCGCTGCCGATGCCCATTCCGATAGCAAGCGGCAGTGCGCCGAACATCGCGGCCAAAGTTGTCATCATGATGGGGCGGAAACGCACAAGACAGGCTTGATAAATTGATTCTTCGGGACTCAGTCCCTCGTTGCGTTCAGCATCCAGCGCAAAGTCGACCATCATGATCGCGTTCTTCTTCACGATTCCAATAAGGAGAATGATTCCGATGATCGACACGAGGGACAATTCGCCAGTATCCGCGTTCCCGACCTTAAAGAACTGATAAAGAAAGTTCATGAATTCCATGGCCAGCAGTGCACCGAGCCCAGCACTGGGCAGCGTGGAAAGAATTGTGATGGGATGGATCAGACTTTCGTATAGCATTCCGAGCACGATGTAGACCGCGATGAGCGCCGTCAGGATAAGCAAGGGCTCAGTATTGAGCGATGCCTGAAAGACCTGAGCGGTGCCGGCAAAATTGCCGCGAACAGTTGCAGGCATACCGAGATCATGCCTGGCCTTCTCGACGAGCTGAGTGGCTTCCCCCAGGGACACTCCTTGGGCCAGATTAAACGAAATCGTCACACACGGAAACTGTCCCTGGTGGTTCACCGAAAGCGGTGTGTTATCCAATTGGAAGTGCGCCAGGGTGCTCAGAGGCACCTGAGTTCCAGATGAAGACTTCACGTAAATCTTGTCGAGGGAACTCGGATCGAGTTGAAATCGTGGATCAACTTCAAGCACGACATGATATTCGTTCTGCTGAGTGTAAATGATTGAGATCTGTCGCTGGCCGAATGCACTGTAAAGCGTGCTATCGACTGCCTGGGGCTGGATCCCCAGACGGGCTGCTGCGTCGCGATCGACGACGACCGTTTCCTGCAGCCCCCGAAATTGCTGATCGCTGGTCGCATCCTTGATTTGCGGATACTCTTTCAGCTTGTTCACAAGCTTGGGCGCCCAAGAGTTTAGCTCGTCAATGTTTTGATCGGTCAGCGCGTATTGGTAAGTCGCTTTGGACATGCGACCGCCCACACGAATGTCTTGACCAGGAACGATGAAGAGTTGAACGCCCGGAATTTTCGCAAACTTTTGCCGTAGCCGCGCCATAATTGTGAGCGGCCCATCTTGGCGTTCGCCCTTGCCCCAGCCTTTTGGTTTTAGGCTGATGAACATCCGGGCGTTGTTCATGGCCGAGCCTGAACCGCCGCCAAAAAAGGAACCGACGGATTGGACGGCAGGATCGGCCATTACAATTTTTACAACCTGTTCCTGTTTTTCCTTCATCGCTTGGAACGAAATGTCCTGCGCCGCCTCAGTGGTGGCCATCATCTGGCCCGTGTCCTGTTGAGGAAAAAATCCCTTTGGCACTACGACGTAGAGCCAGATTGTTGCAACGATCACCGCGAGAGTAACGAAAAGCATGAGGTACTCTCGACGGAGGACCCATTTCAGAGTCCGTTCATAGAATTTGTGCATTGAGTCGAATGCGCGCTCGCTGAATCGATCGATAGCGCCACGCTTTCGATCCGGCTCGTCGCGCTTTAGGAATTGGCCACAGAGCATCGGCGTCAGCGTCAACGAGACGATCATGGAAACCAGGATCGCGGCGCTCAGCGTGACGGAAAACTCGTGAAACAAGCGCCCAATGAGTCCGCCCATGAAAAGAAGGGGAATGAAAACGGCGATCAAGGAAATGCTAATAGAGATGACAGTGAAGCCAATTTGCCGCGCCCCCTTTAACGCCGCTTGTAACGGCGACTCGCCCTTCTCGATGAACCGCACGATGTTTTCGATGACGACGATCGCGTCATCGACCACGAAGCCAGTCGAGACGGTAAGGGCCATGAGGGAAAGATTGTCCAGGCTATAACCGCAGAGCCACATGACGCCAAAAGTGCCGGCCAGCGCCAGCGGCATGGTGATTCCAGCAATGAACGTCGGCCAAAACCGGCGAAGAAAGAGGAACATCACCAGTACCACCAACGCCATAGTGAAGACCAGTGTGATCTGGACGTCTCGCACGGATGCTCGAATTGTGGTCGTGCGATCGTTCATCACGTCCAGATGTACGCTTGGAGGAATCCAGGTGCGCAACTGCGGCAGGATGCCGTGAATCAGATCTGTTGTGCGAACGACGTTTGCATCCGGCTGCTTAAAAATAACCAGGAGCACTGCCCGCTTGTTATTGAAAAGACCGGCTTGATCGCGGTTCAGCTGTGAGTCAATTGCGGTCCCAACATCGCGCAACGGTACGGCCGCGCCGTTGTGTTGCGCGACAATGATCGGCTGATATTGGCTGGCCTGCATCAACTGGTCGTTACTGGCGATGACGTAGCGCTGCTGGGGCCCGTCGAATGCGCCTTTTGGAGAAAAAACGTTCACCTTTGACAGGGTATCGCGGACGTCTTCAAGGCTCAGGCCCATCGAAGCGAGCGCCCCTGGGTTCATTTGCACACGGACGGCCGAGTTCGCACCGCCGCCGATGAACACCTGACTCACGCCGTCGAGCTGACTTATCCGCTGGCCAACAATCTGATCGGCCAGATTGTAAACTTGAGATAACGGGAGGGCGTCTGATGTCATTGCCAGCACCATGATTGGCGCATCTGAAGGATTCACTTTTCTATAAGAAGGCGGCTGGGGCAGACCGCTTGGCAGCTCACCTGAGGCAGCATTAATAGCGCTTTGCACGTCGCGGGCGGCGCCATTGATATCGCGATTGAGATCGAACTGAATCGTAATGGAAGAACCGCCTAACGAACTGACGGACGTGATTTCGGAAACGCCAGCGATTTGCGCAAAGCGACGCTCAAGTGGCGCGGCAAGCGATGAAGCTGCAGTCTGCGGATCGACGCCCGGCTCCTGTGCGCTCACCGAGATGGTGGGGAAATCAACCTTTGGGAGCGGCGCGACCGGAAGAAAATGATATGCAACCGCACCCAGCAATAGTAGGCCTGCCGCCAGGAGCGAGGTTCCTACCGGCCGCCGAATGAATGGCTCCGAGATGTTCATTGTCTAAAATCCCAGCCGATCGCTTTCCCCGTCGACGCCGGCGAATTCAGGCTCAGGCTCCGGCGCCGTTCGGAGCGGCAATTGCGCCTGGGCCATTCGGCCGCGATCCCGCCGCTCCCTGATCCAGCGACCGAAGCGGTCAAGATAA
>JBEDUS010000126.1:0-5097 GCA_040414975.1 Candidatus Udaeobacter sp. | reverse complement strand
CGCTTTCGAAAACAAGGAAGGAATTCAAACAATCGCGCCCGGCGGCGTACTGCAGGCATCGTTCGACATGGCGCCGGAACTTGCCACTTGTGATTAGGCCGAATAACTGACCACCGACCTGCTATGCCACCCGCTTCGCTTCGCGCTTTGCTCGCGAACTCAATCGATTACGCAGGAATGTTTCCGCCTTGCAGTCTCGGACTCGAACCTGCGTTAAGAAATCAGGCTGAATATGTGCATTCTCCGGATGCTTGGATGCTCGGCGCGTTCGTTCTATCCATTGAACAATTCAACGCGACCAAACAACTGCTTTCGCAATTTGATGCTCAGCACCCGTTGCGCATTGCGGCGCTCGGACCGAAAACCGCGGGCTCGGATTCTTTTCTTGAAGCGCTCGAAGTAGCGGATGCCGCGATTCGCTCGTTGTCGAGGCACAACGTCGATCTCGTATCAATCGGCCACCTTGAGATGCTTCTGCCACACGACGTCGATGTCGCGTTGTTGAACGAGGCGCGATCGATCCTGGGCGATTTATCCGTTTTCTGGGAAGCGCCGCCGGACAGAGCAGAGCAAACTATTGCGTTGCTCGCCGAATTTAACTCTGATTCCGACGCCGCTTCCTTCGGCTACAAACTGCGCACGGGTGGAGTGACAGCGGACGCATTTCCAACTTCGATGCAGATTGCCAAGGCGCTCGTGACGCCCGCGACGCATCAGCTGCCGATCAAGTTCACAGCCGGTCTTCACCATCCGCTGCGGCAATATCGAGACGAAGTCCAAACAAAGATGCACGGTTTCTTGAATGTGCTGGGCGCTGCTGTGCTGGCTGCCGAGCATCGATGGGATACGAACCAAACGGTGGTCATGCTGGAAGACGAGAACGTGGAGTCGTTTTCGTTCAGTGACGATTTTTTTGCGTGGCGCGAATGGCGGATCGACACGAAACGCGTGCAATATCGCCGCAGATTTGTTGTGTCGTTTGGCAGTTGCAGCTTCGATGAGCCCCGCGACGATTTGCGCGTCGTGAATTTGTTGTAGGGTAGGGACAGCGCGCTGCGTTGTCCGGACGCCGCGGCGCGGCGTCCCAAACATCATGTCACTCCAATCGTTCATCGACGTTTCGCCCGACTCGCATTTTCCCATCCAAAATCTTCCCTTCGGCATTTTTCAGCCGAAGGGAGGCAAACCGCGGGCCGGAGTCGCCATCGGGGATTTGATTGTCGATCTTTCCGTTCTCGAAGAGCTCGGCCATTTCCGCTCACCGGAATTTCGAGGTCAAAAGCCGTTTTCAGAAGACTCGCTGAATGCATTCCTCGCGTTGGGTCGTCCGGCATGGTGCAAGGCGCGCGCGGTGCTTCAACGCCTGCTGTCGTCCAAGACGCCCATCCTTCGTGACAACGCCAGGCTGCGGGCGCGAGTCTTTCAGGCGCAAAAAAGTGCCACTATGAAATTGCCGGTGCGCATTGCGAATTACACAGATTTTTATTCGTCGTATCACCATGCGCACAACGTGGGCACGATGTTGCGAGGACCGGAAAATGCACTGATGCCAAATTGGAAATGGTTGCCTGTCGCCTATCATGGGCGTGCCAGTTCGGTGGTGGTCAGCGGAACTGATGTGCGGCGGCCACAGGGACAGACCAAACCAGCCGATGCTTCAGCGCCGACTTTCAGTCCCACAAAGAGCCTCGATTACGAATTGGAAATGGCGTTCCTGATCGGTCCGGGAAATTCGTTAGGCCAACCGGTGCCGATTGATCGTGCAGCCGATCACATCTTCGGCTTGGTCTTGATGAACGATTGGAGCGCGCGAGATATTCAGGCGTGGGAATACCAGCCCCTCGGCCCGTTTCTGGCGAAGAATTTTTGCACCAGCATCTCACCGTGGGTGGTGACGATGGAGGCGCTTGAGCCTTTCCGAAAACCGCTGCCTCCGCAGAATCCCGAGCCGTTGCCCTATCTGCGGTCGAAAAACGATTTCACGTTCGACATCCATCTCGAAGCGTCTCTTCAGACGGCGTCTTTGAAATCTCCGCACATCATCACACGCACAAATTTCCAAAATCTTTACTGGAGTATCGCTCAACAGCTTGCCCATCACACAGTGAACGGATGCAACTTGCAACCCGGGGATTTGCTGGCCAGCGGCACCATCAGCGGACCGACAGAAGATTCTCGCGGTTGCATGCTGGAGTTGACCTGGCGCGGCACGAATCCCTTAAACCTGCCCAACGGCGAAACGCGCAAATGGCTCGAAAACGGCGACCGACTCACCATCAGCGGCTGGTGCCAAGGGGATGGTTACCGCGTAGGCTTTGGTGAAGTCGGCGGGTGTATTATTGGAAGTGGCGAGTGACAAGTGAATCGTGATAGGATCGATCTCAAGCCGACCATTATTTTTGCACAATGGATTTCGCGGATTGGGCATCCGTTGGTTTTCATCAGTCTTTCTGTGGGCATTATCATTGCCTTGCGCCTCGCTAATCGCGCCGGTCTGACGCTTTCGCTGACTCTTTTGGCGACCGTGATTCTGCCGATGGCACTTTTACTGTTTCGCGGGTACCAATCAGGCCGGTGGAGTGATCCAGATGTTTCCATTCGCGCTGAACGTGTCCGATTTTATCCAAGGGCGATTTCAATTTCGGCAATAGCCGTGATTGCACTTTTTTTATCGCGCGCGCCAAGCTTCGCATTGCGCGGCGCTATGGTGACCTTGTTCCTGCTGGTCGTGGCTGCGATAATCAATTTTCGGATCAAGCTGTCGTTGCACGCCCTTTTTGCTTTCTATAGCGCGCTTATTCTGTTTGTGGTCAATCCAGTCGCCGGCGCGATAGCCTTCACGCTGGCTCTGCTCGTTTTCTGGTCGCGCCTTTATCTAAGGCGCCATGACCTTCTCGAAACGATCGTCGGCTCTCTTCTCGGTTTGCTGGGTGGACTGGTCACGGTTTGGTTGCCTAGCTAACGTGGCAGCCACGACAGACCGCGATCGGCTTAGTATCCTCGCACGACGTAACGGCCATGGATCCAAACGCGCCGACTATGACGCCATCCCCAGCGACCCCCCCTCCAGACGAAATACCTGCCGCCATACCAGTACCCTGGGCCGCGAACAAAATATGGCCGATCGCCGACTGCGATGGTGACTGAACCCGGATAGCCATAACCCGGATAGCTATAATATGATCCGCCATAATAGGGTCCGTAGCCGGGGGAGGCCGTATAATAGCCTTCACAGCCTGCTGCCCAAAACAGGGCTGAAAACAGGAGAAGCATCAGAATCAGTCGCATCGATCCGGTTTTTGTTTCATTCATGTTTGCTTTTCCGAGATCAATAGTGCTCGTCTTCATACAATAATATTCGCTTTCGGCAGAGGCTACGCGTGTGGCGCGCTCCTTGAATTTCATACAACGCCTTGATCGAGCATTGCGTCAGCCACCTTTACGAACCCGGCGATGTTCGCTCCCACTACAAGATTGCCAGGATGCCCATAGTCCTCGGCGGTTTCCCATGCGTTCTTGTGAATGGTGGACATGATGTGCCGCAAACGCGAATCCACTTCTTCGCGCGGCCACGGTAAACGCATTGAGTTTTGGCTCATCTCAAGACCAGATGTCGCGACGCCTCCAGCATTTGCCGCCTTGCCTGGACCGAAAAGAATTTTCTTCGCGAGGAAAAGATCGACGCCTGCAGGGACCGTTGGCATGTTTGCTGCCTCGGAAACCAGGTAGCAACCGTTCTCAACCAATTTCTTAGCGTCCTCACCTGTGATCTCGTTTTGCGTTGCGCACGGAAACGCACAGTCGCATTCGATTCTCCAAGGGCGCTGACCAGCCACATATTTGGCACGAAATTTCCTGGCGTATTCTGCAATGCGCCCGCGCCGGATGTTCTTAACGCTTTTCACCCAGGCCAGTTTTTCTTCCGTGATCCCGTTCTTGTCATAAATGAAACCACTCGAATCCGACATGGTAATCGGCTTCGCGCCGCACTCGATCAATTTTTCCACGGTAAATTGGGCAGCGTTGCCGGCACCCGAGACCGTACAAATTTTTCCTTCGATTGTTTCGCCGCGTGTTTTGAGCATTTCCTGCGCAAAATAAACTGCGCCGTATCCGGTCGCTTCCGGGCGCATAAGCGAGCCGCCCCAGTTAAGCCTTTTGCCGGTCAACACGCCGGTGAACTCGTTGGCCAGGCGCTTGTATTGACCAAAGAGGTATCCGATCTCGCGGCCACCCACGCCGATGTCGCCCGCAGGCACGTCCGTATTGGGACCAACGTGACGAAAGAGTTCGGTCATGAACGATTGACAAAAACGCATGACCTCGATGTCAGATTTCCCCTTCGGATCGAAATCCGAGCCGCCTTTGCCTCCGCCCATCGGCAGACCAGTGAGCGAATTCTTAAAAACTTGTTCGAACGCGAGGAACTTGATGATGCTGGCACAGACCGTCGGATGAAAACGAAGTCCTCCTTTGTAAGGACCTAGCGCGCTATTCATCTGGACGCGGAAACCGCGATTCACTTGGATCTGGCCTTTGTCGTTAATCCATGGGACGCGGAAATGGATCACGCGCTCCGGTTCGACCAAGCGTTCGAGAATCTTTCCATCCCGATACTTTTTGTTACGCTGGATGACCGGCCGGATCGATTCCAGCACTTCGGTGACCGCCTGAAGGAACTCAGGCTCGTTAGGGTTACGTTTTTTTACGATTTCGAGAACTTCTTCAACAAGAGCCATGACAATTTGGGTTTATTGGCTCAAAAAAATGGTGCGCGATAGAGGGTCCGAACCTGTACCTTGTCCCAGGAGCAACTGCTCTATCAATTCACGCCTTAGATTTTGAGCGAGTGGAAAAGACGTGCGCGATAGAGGGTTCGAACCTCTGACTTCTTGCGTGTGAATCACGTTTGGTCGTTTCAATGTTTTGCGTAAATGTGCGCTATCTTGTTGTGCTTATCCGCGTTGTAATTCCAGCAAATTTTTCAGAGTTTGCACAAGCGCGCACATAAACGAAAAATTCTTGTCAGGAAGTGTCAACAAAACAGGCTTCTTGCCTCTATTGCAAGCGCCCCTTTTCAATTCAGCATCAAGATAG
>JBEDUS010000125.1:0-5891 GCA_040414975.1 Candidatus Udaeobacter sp. | reverse complement strand
CAGAAGCTTCTGCCACGGCGCCTGACGCCAGGTCAACCTTCGATAATCCGATCGCAATCCGGAGGAAGAATCTACAGAACTCCGCCACCCCGAGGTCACAAAGAAAAGATAAGTGTTGCGATAATAATCCGCCGCTGCTCCCTGCAATGCGTGACTGATCCCCGCAGCAAACGCGAGAACACAGATTGCCGGCGACGAGCCTTCGAACAGATAACGGAGCGTCAAATGCAAGTAAACGCTCACGAAGACCAAATGGTCGGCAATGCTGTCAATGATACGTCCCTCACGGCTTGCCCGATGCGTCAAACGCGCAAGTTGTCCATCGGCGTTATCTAATGCATTCGCGCAAACATGGAGCACCATCCCGGCAACGTTGATGCTTAAATTGCGATAATAATAAAGGTGTCCCGCGACGACACCAAAGACGCCACCCAGCAAACTTAGGCCTGCCGGAGTCACCCTGAGCCGCGCAAAAAGCTCAGCGAGCCAAAATCCGATTGGCCTGTAGAAATAGAGGTCGAGAACTCCTTCGACCTCACGCGCCTTATATGTCGCTTCGACGCGCGGCGGCGGCGTCTCTGTTTCTTGCAACATCACTACGTCCAACTTCTCCGAGCTTAACCCGCAAGCGGATTGGAATGACGACGCTCGAATGAGGAATGAATTAATGTCAAAGCTCCAGTCAAAAGTAGTCCCGCAGCAGTCGGGTCCTCGTGATTTCGGCGGATGTTCGTCATTAGCATCACGCGGTTTGCCTTTGCAACAATGTTGGAACGAGTGTGTCTGCGAGAATATTCAAAGCTTCGTCGAGATCAGCGCGCGTATGTTTAGCGGTCACACAAGCACGAAAACATATTCGATCTTGCGGCACAGCAGGATAATCAACCGGGGCAACCCAGAGACCACGGCGTCGCAGTTCGTGTCCCAGCCGGTACATGCGTTCCCGGTCACCTATGACAATGGGCATCACATAGGTGGTAGATCCTCCGGTATCCAGTCCAAGGCTTCGGAGTTGCGCGTGGAAGTAATCGGCGTTCTCCCATAGTTGGGTACGTAGTTCGGGCTGACCCGTGCCGAGCTCGAGCGCTTTTAAAATTGCCGCGATCACCACAGGCGGCAGCGCACACGAATAAACATACGGATGCGCGTAAAAACGGAGGTATTGCAGCGTCTCCTTGGAACCGGCAACGAAGCCTCCAAGCGCTCCAAATGCTTTGGAGAAAGTCCCATAAACGAGAGGAACGCGATCTTCTACTCCAAACTTTTCCGCAGCCCCACGACCGTGTTCCCCACACGCCAGCATCGAATGCGCTTCATCAATAAACACACTCGCGCCGTGAGACTCTGCGACAGCAAGTAACTCCGTCAGGTTCCCGAAATCGCCGTCCATCGAGTAAATGCCTTCTATGATTACGAGTTGACGCCGCCCTTTTTGACGGCTCAGGGCCGCGTCAAGCGAGGCTGCGTCATTATGCTCGAATTTTTCTGTGCGGCATCGGGACAGCACCGCACCGTCACGCAGGCTCAGGTGCGACCGGTTATCCAGAATCGCGACATCACTTTTGCGAAGCAGTCCAGATATCGTTCCCAGCGCGCCACCAAATCCGCTGTTGAAAAGCATCGCGTCCTCGCGATGGAGAAATTTTGCGACTCGCCGTTCGAGCTCCCGATGCAGATCCGTCATTCCGGAAAGCATCGGCGATCCGCAGGCTCCCAATCCATGAGTACGAAGGGCCTCGTGCGCCGCGAGCAACACCTCGGGATGATCGGCAAGACCAAGATAATTATAGGAGCAGAGATTGATCACCGGCCGCGGCTTTCCACCGTAATTGATCAGTGTGCGCGCGCCCGCCGTGGCAAGAAGCTCAGGCTCATATAATTCAACCGCCCAGGCGCCGAGGCGCATCCAGTTTGTAAAGCTCGCTGGAGCTTGCAGCGGGTCGTTGCTTTCGCCCGCCAGAAAATTGCTCAGACTAAGTTTTGCCGGGTCCTGATTCATCAAATCGTACACTGCCTTTCGGTCCCCGCCGCTTCCGACGGCGTTTCCCGGCAAAATTGAGAGTTTTTATGTTTCACAGCTTCCTTACGAAATTCTCCGCCGCAGCGGTTCCGTGTCGGGGCAGCCAATCTAGCGGGTTTCCGATTTCAGGACAAGCTTTTGCTGCAATCAAGGCGCCACCCCTGGACAGGGCATTTGTGTCGGTTGATCCGGTTCAAATGTATCGTCTGGACAGCCAGGAGCCATCCCTCCTTCGGATTTTGCCTTCACTTTCGCGTCGTGCGGAAAACGTAATCCCAAAGCGGTGAGCTGATGCCGTATCCGACATGATCGTCCTTGAAATGATGACGAAGATGATACTGCTTCAGCCAAAGCCACGCCCCGCGTTTCATGGCGAGATGATGCGTCGCATAATGCAGCATGTCGTAGCAAACGTACCCGAACACAAACCCGGCAAACACGGCCGGAGTCAAGCTCCCAAAAATTAGAAAAAACAGACCATAGAAAAGAAACGCGAGCGGGATGCTTATGACTGGCGGCATAACGAGTCGTCGCGCGTCGTTGGGATAATCATGATGCACGCCGTGAATCACATAGTGCAACCGTTTTCCCCAACGAGTCTTCGGTTCATAATGGAAGATGTATCGATGGATCAGATACTCGATTAGCGTCCAGAGCAAAACACCGAGCAAAAACAGCGCAGATACCGCCGCGATCGACAGTTGGCGTTGCCACAAAGACGCATAGACCATGTAGCCAACCACAGGTAGGTACAGCACCAGCGGAGTCACCGGATGCACCCGTGAAAAAAACTCCATAAAATCGCTCTCGAACATGCGCACCGTTTCGTTCTTATTCGAGATGTACAATCGCTCCGTCATTATTAAAAACTAATGGGCCTCGCACTCAGATCAAGACTGCCAATGTGGTTGACGACGACGTCCGTGGCCCGTTGTGAGTCCGCCTTTTCTTTCATTCGTTCAATCCGCGAATAGAGGCTGTACCGCTTGTCAAAAACGAACTGGAACAGCAACCGGCTCCATGACGAATGATATTTTAAGTTGTCATAGAATTCCGGCGCCATTGCGCGCAGTTTTGGCAGGTTGTTCCACGGGATAGAGGACAGATCGTGGTGCTCGTTGTGATAACCCATGTTTAGCGCTACGCGATTGATTGGTCCGTAATAGCTGAACGTTTCCTGGTCGAAATCGTAGGTGTAATGCTCCTGAATCCAGCGGGCCCCTACCGGGTGCAATCCAATCGAGAAGAAGAATGCAAACACGAGATAAACGAACCCCGGCCAACCGCAAAAATAAACAACTGCTGCGTCGTAGATCGCCGCGCACGCAAAATTGATGAAAAACCAGCGGTCCCACATTTTGATCGCTTTCAACCGCGGCGGACGCGTCACCTGAAAAAACGGGAAGAGCATGAGCCAGATCGCCTTGCGATACCATTTGTTGCCGACCAAACGCGCTTCCCAGTGGTTGGCCAGATCCGCATCATATTCGTAATCGCCCTGATGCGAATGATGCTTCAAATGATAGACACGAAAACCCATCGCGCCAGGCGTGAGATTGGGAAGATCGGCGATGATGGCCACCATTTTGTTCCAGCGTTTGCTTCGGAAAATGAGGTTGTGAGTTGCGTCGTGAATGATGACGTAATTGGCATGATTCGCGAATGCCCCGACGCAATACGCGATGAGAAGACTGAGCCACCAGTAACCGAACCCGAGTCTTCCCATTCCAAACGCGATCGCCGTCTGCATAAAGACGATTGAAGCGGCAATGAGCGCCGTCCAGGGATTACGCACCATCAGTTGCCGGACTTCCGGATGCGCTTTGATGATCGCCCGCGCCCGGCCCGGATGTGGCTGATCAGATTCCGATTGATAAAATGCAGCCTGCATCGCTTTTAAACTATTACCACAAAGCAACTACCAGCCCCTACGATTTTCAAGCATTCGCTCAAGCGAGAGATCAGCATACCCGTTGGAGTCGAATAGGCGATCCCGGCTGCGGTCAGCGCGCGGTGTATCCGCCGTCGACAACAAACACTTGTCCCGTGGCGAACGACGCGAAGTCGGAGCACAGAAACAAAACCATCCCGGCAATCTCCTCAGGCTTGGCCGCGCGACCCATGGGAGAGTTCGCGAGGAGCGTCCCGCGGATGGTTGGATCGTCGAACCAGTGTTTGGTCATCCGCGTCTCGACTAGCCCCGGGGCAAGCGCGTTAATCCGGATTCTCTGTCTCGCGTATTCGAGTGCCGCGGCCTTAGACAATCCAATCACGGCATGTTTTGCCGCTACGTAGGGGCCTATGCCCGGATCCGCAATCATGCCGGCGATCGATGCGTTGTTCACGATCGCACCGCCAGCGGATTTGAGCATGTGCAAAATCTCGTATTTCATACAAAGAAACACGCCCTTTAGATCGACAGCAATGACGTCGTCCAAGCTTGCCTCTTCAAGCTCAGCCAACGGCACGGTCGGAGGAAGGATTCCGGCATTGTTAAATGCGTAATGTAAGCCACCGTAGGTTTTCACCGCAGTGGCGACGAGATTCTTAACCTGTTCGGGTTCGCGGACGTCAGTTTTAACGAAAAGGGCTTCGCCCCCCTCTTTAGTGATTGCGTTTGCGGTTTCGGCGCCCTCGGAATTTATGTCGCCGATCACGACTTTGGCACCCTGGCATGCGAACAGGACAGACGTGGCGCGTCCGATACCGGTAGCGCCGCCGGTAACAATCGCCACTTTGTTTCTGAAATCGAATTGAATGGAATTAAGGGCCATTCGGATGGAACTCGATTACTTCCTGATATTTTCAATCGCTTTGCCAGTCCCGCATTAAAATCAACCCAGGACGACGCGGGCGCGACCCTAACGGGATTCGAAACCGATTTCGACATTTCATGTTCTTTCGCGATTTTGACGTAATCTTGCGGGAATCAGCGCATTAACCGCACTTGACGCGAATCGGCACTCTGTAGGATTCACGCAAATAAACGCAGTTCAACTGTCCGATTTTGTCCGAAAAAATTTGCCTGGCAAGAGCCTTGAGAATTTTTCCACGCGCGTGCGTGCGCGCGAAAGCGTCGCACGGAAGGCGCGCGCATCAGCCACGGAATCTCGTAATCAGCAACCGCCGTCCTCTCGTCTTCCAAGAATTTCAAGAAATCGCGGTAGAACACGTCTGTTAAACGTGTGCAGCCGACCATGTATTGCCTATCGAATGCGTAAAGTGCTGCGTCCACAGAGTAGCCAATTCCTACGATTCCTTCTCCCACAAGCAGCGCTGTCCAAAGCCCATTGCGGACCGACAAACTGGGGCGACGCAGCGCCGATGGACTATCTGGATTTGCTGCGCAATACGATTCCATTCGCTCTAACCCCATTCGTGTCGGATTCGCCGGATCGAACATAACCCAAAATTATGCGTCTCCTACAAACATCGCACAATCGGACGCACGGCGGATTAATGTATAGGTAAACGTCCGATGCTCCTAAGTCGTCCAGGTCGGGCTGGCAATCTGATCTAGAACACACCAGCACAAGGGAGATTTCAAAGAGTGGTAAAGGCTTTAAGGGCGGTCCGGGCGGGTCCGGCCAAAATCGATACAACTAATGGTTATAGGGGGCTGCGATTACTAGGCTGGTTGGGAAACATAAGCACCCCAGACCGATGCGGGGATCACAACTGCGGCGTCTGGAGTTCTCCCCTGGGGAAAACCGGCGCCGCTCCCATTGGCGCACTGACTCGTCCTTCGAAATCCATCGCTGCAACACAGCCCTAGCTCCATCGCGCTTTGCTGAGATTGTCAGCGATGAAATCACGCGACGGATTATTGTTTTTACTTTTCTCAATCCCTTAAAGCGTATTTCCTCATCTT
>JBEDUS010000124.1:0-2956 GCA_040414975.1 Candidatus Udaeobacter sp. | reverse complement strand
CCACAGCGGATCGTTTCCGCACCCAAAAACGCGATTATTGTCCAGTCCCCGCGCAGCCGCACGTTTGCGCCAGTTTCTACGCGCTAGTTTCGACCAGCACGAACGAGCGGTCGTTCATAAGGTCAGTGCGTATCTCGAAGCTTAACTGCTCTGCCAGTCAAGCGCACAGTCTCCAAGCCTGGAGCCGCTCGTAAAAGTTTGAACGAAGTCCCGAATTTTTTTTCTAAGGCGTAGTATACTTAAAGAATTCATTGTGTATACTCAGTCAGATCTATCCGAATCGCCGATGAAAGCCCACGAACTTCTGACCTCAGCGCGTCTTTCCCTGGCGATTCCTGGCAACGAAAACACGGAGGAAGGACCGAGCGACGGATCGATCTAACCAACTTTGAGAAACTCATCCGGGATGCTATTGCGCTCTTGATTAAGCGAGGTGAAATCAAGATCCCCAGAAAGAAACGGCGACCTTCGCCGCCAACCGGGAAAACACAAAGACAAGTGACCCCACCACTCCGACCATTCTGGCACGGCTTGATAGGGATATTAGAAATCGTAAGACGCAACTTGCTAGTCGTCCTCGAATCACCCATCTGGTCCCATGTCCGCTGAGCCTGAGCCCATATGCATCGTCGATGACAATGTGTCGGTGCGGAATTCGATCGAGCAACTGCTCGATTCGGATGGCCTCAAGGCCCAGAGCTTCGAAGACGCTGAGGATTTTCTCACGTACGCTCGCAGCCATGCGGTGCCTTTAGCCGTACTCGATGTCTGGATGCCAAAAATAAGCGGCCTAGAAGTGCAGAAGCAGCTGCAGGTTGTTTCGCCCAACACGAAAGTGATTGTAGTGACTGCCAGGGAAATAGCCGCGATTCGGGCCGTAGCGCTGGAAGGCGGCGCGTTTGCCTTTCTCATGAAACCGTTCGACGACGAGGTATTTCTCTCTCTTGTTCATCAAGCACTTCGCCCCGCGACGTAAGCGCTGCGGAGACTCAATTTCTTTGAAAAGCCAAGAGCGTGGCCAATGCCAGCAAAAAGCGAACTCAGCCCTCTTTGCTCGTACCATTGTCGCGGCAAAGAAACCGCCCCTTGTCTCTGAGGAGTTCGAATGTTATTCGGGCGGACTTCTAGACCTCTTTTGAACGCCCTCGGCTGCTTCCTTGCCGCACCTGAATCCGTGCTTTTTTTGCGGTCCGATCAAGACACGGGTTGTACGCGTCGCGCGTTTACCGATTGCCTGGATCATCTGTCCGATCGCGCCATTGAGCGCAGTCCCGCCGGCCGGAGCGTAAAGTTCGCGAGTTTTCGGAGAACGCAGGCCCATCGCGGATTTCTTCGCTTAATGGGAAAACTTTTGGTGATGTTCTTCGCCGGTCTTGAGATCGATATTGCGCAGTTTCGGCGAGAGCGAAACAAATCGATCATATTCGGTCTCGTCACCACCTGGACCCCCTTACTGCTAGGTACAGCCGTTGGACTCTTTTCGCGTACCAGCCCGTTTCGGCGATCGTATTAGGATCACTGCTAGCCTCGCACACACTGCTGGCAGCTCCGATCATCGCTCGGCTGGGCGGGACTCGACTCGAGCCCATCGCAATCACGTTCGGGGCGACGGTGCTGTCTGACACGCTTTCTTTGATCGTGTTTGCAATCTGCGTTCCGATTTATCAGAGCGGCTTCCTCGCCAGAGTACCCGCAAGGATGACAGGATATTCGAAATTCCCGACGCCTTCAAAACCTCATGATACCGTGGCAAGGCAAATACCGCTGCCCGGAACCGCACCCAAGGTGGATAGGCCGGTTGCACGCTAGTCTTATACTAGGATTTCCCAGACTCACTGAAAAGGCAGCTAATTATCAGAACACATAGAGAATTTGTAAGTGGATCGACCACAAAATGCCACACTTTTGCTTCGCCCTTTTCCACAGGTTTCTAATCTGATGGAATTCCCTAGGGAACACCTTGGAACATAGCGGAAAATAGAGCCCTAAAATCGGGTTCAAGTCCCCCCCGAGCTATAACGTCCTAAATTACAGATACTT
Organism: Candidatus Udaeobacter sp.; assembly: GCA_040414975.1. Lineage (GTDB taxonomy): Bacteria > Verrucomicrobiota > Verrucomicrobiia > Chthoniobacterales > UBA10450 > Udaeobacter. Next base: position 916 of record JBEDUS010000124.1, on the reverse strand, counting down.
ACGACGAGAGAAAGGCGGTTTTGCGATAACCGCGAGTCCGTTTTAGTTGGATGCCTTTGGTCTGTTCACAATCCTTTAGTTGGTCACCTTTCGAGGATCGATGCCGAGGTCTTTGCAGATGCCGCGAGCCGTAAACTTCTTTATTTCGTTGTGGCCTGGCATCGACGCAGGCGCCGTTGGGACTTTCCCACAGGCGCGGCCGCTTCCCTACTCGTGCGGGTCGCTGGCCTGTTCGCCTCCAGCGACAATGGCGTTGGTCGTCTGGCCGCTCGCGCGACTGTTGGCAGTTTTTTAGCCTAAGCGCACAGACAAAGCGAGCGGCAAGCCAAGCGCGCGCGAGAATAATACCTAACAGACTTTTTGCTTGTTAAGATCTGACCCTTCTCCTGACCTTATGGTGTGTGCCTGACACCAATAAGGCCAGCAAAATGCAAAAGCAAACCGATCAGCCCTACGATCGTTCCAATCCACACCGGCAATTCCCAGGCCCGACTGATTTTGCCGCTAACAGCCCTTGCAGGGCTTGCGAAAAATGCATGATTTGCAAAAGCAGTTTGACCAAATAGCGAGAGATGTTACGACGCACTTTCGGGTGCTGAAATTTTTTCAATAGGTTCCTTGACCCATCACACAGCCGCTTCGGGCTAATGCCAATATCTACCACTGATGGCCTTCACCCTCTCCCATCCAGCATCTAAGGCTGCGATTATATCCGTTGGTAGAGATCTTTGATCCTCCAGCGCCTTCAGATTCTGCTCCAACTGCTCCGGACTGCTCGCTCCAATGATTATGCCGTCTCCAAACTCGCGCTTCAACTTTGAATGATGTGTCATCCACCTCAAGGCACAGTCCACCTCTGTGACTCCAAGCTTGCTCGCTACCGGCCTGAGGATATCCAGGGCGTCGAAATACGCAT
>JBEDUS010000123.1:0-2277 GCA_040414975.1 Candidatus Udaeobacter sp. | reverse complement strand
TTATGAATAGCGCCTCAAGCGAATTGCGCGAGGCCGTGGCCGACGGACCAGTTCTCTTTAGCGGCATCGAGAACGGTCACGAACACGTCCTCCGCGCGTAGGCCCGGACTTTCGCCGAGCAGCTCCGCGATTCGGCGGAACAGCGCTTTCTTCTGTTCCACGGTGCGGGTGTTGAACACGGTGATCTGGATATACACGACGTCGGCACTCCGGGCGACGCCGTAGGCATTGCCATAACGGAAGTTTGCAGCGTCATGCTCCGTGATAGTCATGAACTGATCGTCTTCGGGCACGTTCAAGGCTTCGCGCATCGCGCGGTATAGGCCGTCGAAAATCGCCTGCCGGTAGGCTTCCGGTTTCCCGGCGCGAAGCGAAATGTGAAGGAGCGGCATTGGAGTCCTCATGATCGGCGACGACAAACCATCCTTGACAGTTACGTCAAACTTGACGATAGTGTCAAGAATAAAACCGATGGAGTGAACCGAATGGTCGGCGCGCGTCAGTTTGACGAGCAAGAGGTGATTACGAGTGCACTTGATGTTTTCTGGCGGAAGGGTCTCCACGACGCGACTATGCAGGACCTTGCCACGGCGACAGGCGTGCAGCGCGGCAGTCTTTACAACGCCTACGGTGATAAGGAAGCGATTTTCCTGCGTGCCTTCGATCAGTACGCCGAGCAATTCCTGGAGACGGCCGGGAATGCTTTGGCCCGAGGCGACGCTGCGGCCAGGCTTCAAAATTTCTTTGATTTGATCATTGCGAATATGACAAGCGGTTCTCCTCCGCGGGGTTGCCTGACAACACGCACAGCGCTCGATGCGGCTATTTCGAGCACAGCAGTGCGCCAGCGCGTGCAAAGTCTGCTCAGCCGACTTGAGCAACTCATCGGCAAAGCATTTAGCTGTGCTCCCAACGAGTTGCCCGCGATGGATGCAAATCGACTCGCTCGTGTCGTCGTAACCTTCACGAGAGGACTTGCTGTGATGGAGCGTGCGGGATACGGCCGCAAGCAGCTTAAGGAAACCGCAGCGACCTTCGTTGATGCCTTGGTTGGTACGTGTGAGGGTGAAGAACGGGCCAGATCGGACCTTGCCAGACGGGTAACTAAGTGACGCTGGACATGTCCGTTGTTGGACCGAAGCTGACTTGCGTTGTGGTCTTCGCAATGTCCGCTTCGATGCCGAGCGCCCCGCTCAGTGAGACCAGCAGTGCGGCCTCGATCATGAGATCAGCGAACAACTCGGTCATCCTTTCTCCATCCGGCTGCAGGGTATCATCCAGACGCAGTACGACGGTGCGCCAGTGACGTAGAGAACGTAGTCGGCGTCGATGCCAAAGCTGATCGTGTACATTGGTAAAACTCCTTTAGAGTGGGGTTGATGCGGGCGATGGCGTCGTAGTAGGAGCGCTCGCCCTTCCACTTCTTGTGGATGTGGTCGGTGTCGTCGAGGATCGCCGCCAGCATGTCGTCGCTTCTTCGGTTTGCTGGCGCGCGCACCGTTTTGTGGCCATCCCCTCTACTGCGCTATAGCAGCAGCGACGATGCTCGTGATGGTCACAAAGCCGATGAACACAAAGGTCATGTGGCGACCCGTAGTCGATCCACCATGGTTCCATCTTGTGAATGACCGCCAATCGCTTGTTATTTGCGGCATCTTTGCGGGATGGACACGCGGCATATTTTGCATTTCGCTATTGAACGATGCGACTGAATAAAGTGTTCGATTGAGCCCGGTCCCGCTACCCAGTGCTAAGCGGATTGGCGCCCCCGAGCAAGGTCGCGGTGCTCTATGGCCCGACTTCCATTCCACACTTTTAGCGCATTGGCTGGGCTTAGTAGCGCGGTTGGCTGTTGCATCAGGTTGGCTACTTCCAAGAACTTGGTCGCCAACGTGGCGTCACGTTGCGCGGCGCGGTAGAACTTCGCTATGTACCAATTGACAAAGCGCACCTGTGCCGTCCGCTTGCCCTCAACGCGCGGGTTTTGCAAATCACTGCCCACGGCGATTTGCCAGGGGGTTTCAATGAACCGACTAGCCATCTGAAAGAAACGGCGAGCAATTCCTTGTGTTCCTGTTGCCAAGCACTCGCGCAAGGCCAGCGATTCTACACAGGCAACCGTCATTCCCTGACCATAGACCGGATCGAAGCTGCACAAGGCGTCGCCATAGACCAGATAGCCTTCTGGAAAGCGAGCCAGTTTCTCGTAATGGCGTCGTGCGTTCGAAATAAACCTATATGGCGTAAGCGGAGTTAGCGGTTCTGCATTCTGGATCA
>JBEDUS010000122.1:0-3940 GCA_040414975.1 Candidatus Udaeobacter sp. | reverse complement strand
CTGCGTCAGGCGATGATGACGTTACAAGGACGACGCAGCTGCAAACCCAGCCTGGCGTGGTGATGGGCACCGCCCGTTATATGTCTCCCGAGCAGACGCGCGGTCAGCCTGCTGACGCGCGCTCGGACATTTGGAGCCTCGGCGTAGTGCTCTACGAGATGGTCGCAGGGACACCGCCGTTCTCGGGCGCAACCCCGAGTGACTGCATCGCTTCCATCCTAAAGACAGAGCCGCCACTTTTGTCCAGCATGTCCCCGGACATTCCGATCGACTTCCAATCCATTGTGTGTCGGGCTTTACGCAAAAAGCGCGATGAGCGTTACCAAAAGATTACGGAGGTGCTCGCCGACCTCCGTGATTTGAAAGCGAAACTGGAATCGGAATCGTCTGCGCGAAAATCCAAATCGTCTGCAACAATCGCGCCCCGACACGGTGGGGCCTTGCCGGAGAAGAGCATCGCTGTGTTGCCATTTGAAAATCTAAGTGCCAATCCGGAGAACACGTTTTTTGCCGATGCGATCCAGGACGAGATTCTCACCGACCTGTCGAACATCGCGGACTTGAAAGTCATTAGCCGGACTTCCGTTATGCAATACAAGACCGGCGTGAAGCGAAATCTGCGGGAAATCGCTAATGAGCTCGGTGTGGCGCACATCGTGGAGGGAAGCGTTCAAGCCGCTGGTAATCGTGTCCGCGTGAGAGCCCAGTTGATTGATGCAAGAACTGACCGGCATCTCTGGGCGGAACGTTACGACCGCCCCCTTGACGATGTCTTTGCGATTCAGACCGAAATTGCCAAAGCAGTTGCCGATCAGCTTCATGCCAAGCTTTCGCCAGCGGAGAAAGCCGCGATCGAACAGCCGCCAACATCAGACCTCGTTGCGTACGATCGTTATCTTCGGGCCAAGAAGCTCGTTGGAAGGATGACCTTCGAACCCACAGTTTCAGAAAATTTCCGCGAGGCCATCCGTCTGCTGCAGCAGGCTGCAGCGCGCGATCCAATGTTTCTGTTAGCCCGCTGTGAGCTCGCGCAGGCCCACGGCTATATTTATTTTACTGGATCTGATCGAAGTCCCGCTCGTCTCGCGCTTGCCAAGGAGGCGCTCGCTACTGCTTTACACCTTGGCCCAGATCGCGGCGAGCCACACCTCGCGGCGGCTTGGCTTGCTTATTGGCTCTATCGCGATTACGAAACCGCTCTTTCCGAGCTTGCCATTGCCCTACTCAGATTGCCTAACGACCCATCTGTTTTTGAGTTACCCGGTTACATCGCTCGGCGACAGGGGGATTGGAGAAAGTGCATGAGTCATTTGGAGCGCGCGTGCGAACTCGACCCGCGCAATACACGGTTACTTCAGCAAACCGCCCAAACCTATTGGTTGCTGCGAGACTTCCCGGATATGGCGCGTCTTTTGGATCGCACGTTGGCGGTCGCGCCCGGTGATCCTGGAACGCGCCTTGCACGAGCGCTGATTGACCTAGAATCGCGCGCTGATGCGCAGCCTGCTTACAACACGGCTCGGGACATTGTGAATGAGGATCCCGCCGCGGTCGATGCGATTGCCGAAGAATGGTTTTATCTTGCAATCTGCAGCGGCGACGCTACCGAAACGGCGCACGCGTTGGCTTCTTTATCTCCAGAGGGAATCATCCCATTTAACGTGCGAATTCCTCGCTCGTTTTGTGAAGGGATAGCTGCGCGTGCCAGCGGGGACGCAGCGGCTGCGGAAAAGGCATTTAACGCGACTTGCACTGAGATGGAGAATCTCATACGCGAACAGCCAGATTACCCTGAAGCACTAAGCATACTTGGAATGTCCAACGCGGCGCTCGGGCGAAAGGAGAATGCGTTGCGTGAGGGACGCCGCGCCGTTGAACTGTTGCCTGTCACTAAGGACGCAATGACTGGCGCAGAGATACTCCGAAATCTAGCAATAACCTACGGATGGGTTGGCGAAAAGGATCTTGCAATTAAGCAATTGGAAGAACTCTTGCCGCTCTACGGCCCGATCTCGTATGGGCAACTGCGTCTGCATCCGTGGTGGGACCCGTTGCGCGATGATCCACGCTTTGAAAGAATTATTGAGGAAGCGAAGAGACCAGTCGCCTTGAAATAGCGGCAATTACTTCCCTGCATCTCACGCGGCGGATTCTGCCTCTTTCACGTCGGATGCCGGAAAGATTATCATAAAAAGTTGCGGATATTTTTTAAGAGAAGGAGCGAAAAATGACCCTAAAAATGATGACCTTCGTTTCACGCTTGTTTCACGAAATCGGCTCTCGTTTCACATTTCACGCCTATACCCCTGAAACGTGAAACGAACGGCCATTTCAGATCGCTCTTACCTATGACAGATCCTTGAAAGGCATGAAACGAAGCCCCGTAAAAATTCAGGCTCTCGTTTCACGCGAACCAGCGTTCGTTTCACGCCATTTCACGTTTCGTTTCATGCTATTCTAACTCTGGCTAGGGCCAAAGCAGAGCTTGCCAACTTGCCGTGTTTTCCTGCAAACTTCCCTCTATGGTTCACCGCGAACATGTAGTCGGATCGCTTTCATGAGTCACACGCACTCAGTTTCTGCCGCTTAACTTATCTCCTTGTCCTGGAAATCCGAAAAATGGGCGCAATTTTTTTATGGGCTACGCCAAGGACAAACCTTGGAGCCAAAAATGGTCCCGCTCTTTAAAATAGGGGGTGGGGTAGTTCCCTAAAATTTGCCATACCCGTTCATCCAACTCCGCGCGGGGAGTTGCGCGGTCACGCCCACGCGGGGCTGGCAGGTGGCGTCAAGCCCGTGTCGGCCGGGTTACCATTATCGTCAACTTAAACCCAGCGACCGTCGATGTGGCTTCCCGTATTCGATGGCACCCACACCATGTGTTTTCCGCTCTTTGCGCTCGTGTGCGCTTGCGACATCGATTAAAGCGTCTTGCGGTAGAATTACTGCAACGGGAACTTCCAAATGGTTAGAGTTGCTGTGTTGTCATCCACCGCAGCGAAGAACGTCGTTGGCCCATTAACGTTCACTGCTAACCCAAATGAACCACCCTGTGCGGGATCGACATTGAGTTGCTTAACAAACTGGCCCTGTATTGTGAACTCCACAATCTCGCTCGGCTGGCTCGGGTCGGGATTAATCACGTCGCTGTTGCAAACGAGCAAGTCTCCATTGGGAGCCTTAGCCATACCGAGTGGACCATGCAGGTGAACGGCATCTGTGTAAATAACCGTGCCTGTGCCTCCACTGCTGGTTCTTGCTGCTGCGTTCTGAACAGCAAATACGGCATTGTCTTCTGTGGATGCCACATAAAGCACATCTAGGGTAGAATCGTATACCAAGCCGGTAGGCCCAACTACGAAGGCAACCGGATCGCCCCTGTGCTGATATCCAGATGCGATCACGGTCTGATTGGCGACCGTCACACCATTCGGGGCCACATTAAGGTTCAATCGCACGACGGTTCCCGCAAGCACGTTCGAAACAAAGGCAATCGCCTGATTACCTTGGTCCAGGATGGTCATATCCCATGGCCCATTAATGTTCGGACCGCTAATCGTGCTGACTAAATGGCCGATTTTGTTGATCACGAGCAGCGAACCCGGCGTAACAGTTGCAATTGTGCCATCCGTTGAAGGCACGTTTCCAACAATCACGAAGCCTCTCTGGAGCACTGCCAGTGCTGTAGAAAGACCGAGGCCGGATGTTCCTCCTGGGTGAGGCGGCCCAGCAAAGAAGGTTGAGACCGCGCCGTTCGCAGAAACACGCATAATGGTGGTGCCAGTTCCCTGCAGGTTCTGGCTGTTATTGAAATTTGAGACGAGAATATCTCCCGGTTGCAGAGGCCCTCCGTTTGGGAAGCCCAGCGGTACAAAGGCAACGCCGTAGGGATTCACGTCTCCGTTTGGCGGAACAGTAGAAACGATCATTTGATTTGGCA
>JBEDUS010000121.1:0-2210 GCA_040414975.1 Candidatus Udaeobacter sp. | reverse complement strand
TTTACAGACCATTGAACTGGGCACGCGACCCGGCTAAACAGAAACCTCTCGGATTTCTTTGGTTCAATTAGGCACGCTTGAGAATCACGGTTGCGCTCGAAGATCTTGTACACCGACTCGAGCAGATCGATACTCACTCGCATGGAACTCGACCTCGAAGGAGAACATGCGGACCGCTCTTACGCCCTGCTAGTGTCGCTCGTCACGCCCCGACCTATCGCGTGGGTGACTTCGCTCAGCCGCGACGGGCACTTGAACGCCGCACCGTTTAGTTTTTTCAACGCACTTGGGGCGAGTCCGCCGATCATCGGGTTTTGCCCAGGTGACCGCGACCACGGCCAACCGAAGGACACCGCACGCAACATTCGCGCGACCCATGAATTTGTCGTCAATTTGGTCGACGAAGCATTGGCGGAAGCGATGAACCAAACTTCCGCCTCGTTGCCCTATGGGCAAAACGAATTGGAAGCAGTCGGCTTAACAACTGCTCCTTCCTCCGTCGTCAAACCGCCGCGAATCGCGGAGGCACCTGCCAGTCTGGAGTGCACAGAATGGGGCACCCTGCAAATTGGCGAGAATCGACTCATCATCGGCCTCGTGAAACGCGTGCACGTGTGCGAGGAATTGATCGATCGCGACACACTGCGCATTCGCGGCGAGCGTTTCCGCGTCATCGGTCGCATGGCGAGTCCGCACTGGTACTGCCGCACGCGCGATCGCTTTGAGATGGTACGGCCAAAGTAGCTTTTCCAAGCTTCGAAGGCCAGATTTTGGCTCCAGGCGGGAAAGCGAATCGACTAACCATATGCCTACTTCGTCAACTGGTTAGCCGTCGCCACGACATTCTCCTCCAGAATCCGTTTAATTTCGGCGACGGTGGCCGGAATCGATATCAGATCGTGGCCCGCGGGAACGATCTTTTCAGATTCGGCTCCTTCTAAATGTGAGCTTCGATAGGGAACGACACCATCGGAGCTGTTAACTCCTTTGTCTATCCCGCGATTTCCAATGATGCTATGAAAGGGCACTTTGATCGGTAAGTCAGCTAGACCGCTCAACACGGGATTTGGCGCAAGCGAAAACAAGCTCGTCGGGCCACCGCGCGCATTCACCCGGGCAACGTAGGGTGAAAAAATGCCGGGGTATTGCGCGGCCAATTTTCTCATCGCTTGAGCTGGGCTTCGGGAATGCCGGATGAGTCGGTTACCGACGCTGCCCAGGATACCGGCTGCCAGCCGGCTGCCGCGATGCGGAACCGCAAGAAAAATAACCCGATCGATTGAGAGCTGATGCCGGAAAAAGAAATATTGCAGAATCGTATCCTTTTCGCTCGCAGAGAGGGATAAGCCGTTCAGCGGCCTTGTCGCGAAAACGTTCCAAAGTCTGTCGCCCGAGTCTGATACCAAAGTGTGCGCGAGCAATCCTCCCATGCTATGAGCGATGACGACGACATGATGGGAAGTAACCGAAATGCCTTGCGGATCGAATAAGCGCTGCGTTGCTTGCAGGTCCTCTCGAAGTTGTGCGGCGCTTTCCAAGACCGGTTGGCCTGTCGGATACAGAAAAAACCAAGGTTGATAATGCTCGAGAATTTTCGGATCCGCGCAAAGATCATTGACCAGATTCTGCCACGAAATCGGAGAAGAAAGCAGCCCATGAATGAACAGGATTGGAACTTTGTTAGGATCGTAGGGATGAATCAGGTAGATACCTGTGGCGAACCTTGGATGGTCGGGTGTCAGGAACGACGCCGCGGCGCTTCCTGCCACTTTGTGGGCGCGCGAAAAGAGTAGGGCCAGAGCGGCTGTGTAGTTCGCCGCAATCGGATCCGGACTGGTCGAAGATCGAACGACGGCGGGGTCAAGCCAATCGTAAAGTTTAAGCAGAGGCACTTGTCCCCGGCGCTTTTCTTCAACCGCAGTTATTCCGAGCACAAGGCCACTTGTTGGATAATGATGCTCCTCCGGTGTACGTTCAGGGTTTCTCGCATAGGTAACCAGCGGGGTACCTTTCCCCGGCGTTTTATACTCACTATGAAGACCTCTCTGGCGGATTGTGTCCGCCAATAGGACGCGATTGGGCTCAGCTAAATATTCGAACGATTCCGCGCGCAACGAAGGCGTCCAATCTACTCTTACGCGCTGTCCCTCCCAGACCGTGTACGGTTTGTTGAATTCCGGATGAATCACCGCTTCCGGCGGGTAAGAAAT
>JBEDUS010000120.1:0-3315 GCA_040414975.1 Candidatus Udaeobacter sp. | reverse complement strand
GCGTGGCGGATATCGGGGTTCTTGGTGAAGCCGCTGGGCTCAAATCGCTGGTAAGCAAACTTCTTCACAAGGCTTTCGAGCGGCACGCCGTACTGGAGAGCGATGGAAGTGAGCGTGCCGACTGTGTCCATTAACCCCCCGATAGTGCTGCCTTCCTTGGACATAGTAATGAACAGCTCGCCCGGCTGACCGTCGGCGTACAGCCCGACGGTAATGTAGCCTTCGTGGCCGGCGATCTCGAACTTGTGCGTAAGCGACATGCGCGTGTCGGTCATGCGGTGACGCACGGGTTGATCGACCAATCCGCGCAACGACGCCACTTCCTGTTCCAGTTCGAGAATGCGTTTTTGGAGGGGGTCCGCCTCAGAGCCGGCATCATCGATGCCAGCTACAGTTGCGCCCATGTCTTTTGTCTTTCGGGTATTTAGCGGCGCGGATCGCTTCGATCCCTCCCGGTAAATCGCCACCGATTTCAAACCAAGCCGCCAGCCTTCGACATAGGTGTTCATGATGTCTTCTGCTGTGGCCGCTGCCGGCATATTGACCGTCTTCGAAATTGCGCCGCTGAGGAACGGTTGCGCCGCCGCCATCATTCGTAGGTGCGCCATGTAATTGAGACTCCGCTCGCCTTTGAACGGTTTGAAAGCGCAATCGAATATCGGCAAGTGCTCCGGTTTCAATCCGGAGAAAATCGTCGATCCATCCGTGTCGGTGATGTCCTCGATGGTATCGAAAGAATCAATGTGCGCGATGATTCGCTCGATCTCGTTGGTATTGTAACCAAGTTTCTCCAGCGCAGGCTTGATCGTTTGGTTAACAATTTTGAGCATTCCGCCGCCCGCGAGCAGTTTGTATTTCACCAGCGCGATGTCCGGTTCTATTCCTGTCGTGTCGCAATCCATCAGGAAACTGATCGTGCCCGTCGGCGCGAGCACGGTGACTTGCGCGTTTCGATAACCGTGGCGCTTTCCAAGTTCCGCTGCGCTGTCCCAAACTTTTGCAGCTTCTTCTTTCAAATGCGCGAACTCCTTCGCATCTGAGATTTCGCTTACGGCTTGACGATGTAACTCAATCACTTCCACCATCGATCCCATGTTGTCCTTGCCGATTGGTTTCGGCACGCCGCTGGCGCGCGCGTCGCGATAACCTGGAAACGGTCCGATCGCCTGCGCCAATCGTGCGCTTTGTTCATAAGCTTCGCCGGTCATGATGGCAGTGATCGCACCGCAGAGTGCCCGGCCTTCGATACTATCGTAGCCAAACCCGTAGCTCATAATGAGCGACCCGAGGTTCGCGTAGCCAAGTCCGAGGGTGCGGAAAATATGCGAATTCTCCGCGATTTCTTTGATCGGATAACTCGCGTTATCGACGATGATTTCCTGCGCGGTTATGAAAATGCGCACCGCCGCCTTGAAACGCCCGGCGTCAAAGTCACCCTCCGGGGTCTTAAATTTCATCAAATTTAGCGAAGCCAGATTGCACGCAGTGTTATCCAGGAACAGATATTCCGAGCACGGATTTGTGGAATTCTGACGGCCCGTCCCTTTGCAAGTGTGCCATTTATGGATCGTGGAATCGAACTGCATCCCAGGATCGCCGCAGATATAGGTTCCTTCGGCGATCTTGCGCAACAGCGCGCGCGCCTCCTTGCGTTCACATGGTTTGCCGTCCGTTACTCGGCGCGTCCACCATTCGCGGCCTTCCAGCGCCGCTTCCATAAATTCATCGCTTACTCGCACGCTTACATTTTCGTTCTGATACATCACAGAGCCGTACGCGTCGCCATTGTAACTGCCGTCGTAGCCTTGCTCGATAAGCGCCCATGCCTTCTTTTCTTCCTTCTGTTTCGCGTCGATGAACTCCTCAATGTCCGGATGCCAATCCTTCAGCGTGTTCATCTTCGCGGCGCGGCGCGTTTTGCCACCGCTCTTAACCACGTTCGCAACCTGGTCATAAACCTTCAGGAACGAGAGCGGGCCGCTGGGTTTTCCGCCGCCGCTCAATTTTTCTCTCGTTGACCTGAGCGAAGACAGATCGGTGCCGGTGCCGCTGCCATACTTGAAAAGCATCGCTTCACTGGTCGCCAGCCGCATGATGTCTTCCATAGTGTCCTCCACACTCTGGATGAAACATGCGCTTCCCTGCGGATATTCATACTGCGACGCGGCTCGTTCGGCTTTGCCGGTCTCTCGATTATAGAAATAATTGCCCGCTCCAGCACCTTTGCCCACGCCATATTGGTGATACAGGCCGAGGTTGAACCAGACCGGCGAGTTGAACGCGCCGTATTGATTCAAGCACAGCCAAGTCAGTTCCTCGTAAAAAACTTCAGCAGCTTCCGCATCCGCGAAGTAACCATCCGCCAAACCCCAGTCGGCAATCGTGCGCGTGACCCGATGAATCAATTGTCGCACCGAAGTTTCTCGTCCGCCCTTGTATGGATCGGTGCCGTTCGCGATGTCGCCGTAAAAATATTTCGAGACAGCTATTTTAGTTGCGAGTGCACTCCAGCTCTTGGGAACCTCGATATCCTCCTGTTTAAAGATGACTTTGCCACTGTCATCGGTGATTTCCGCAATGCGCCGTTCCCATTCAACTTGGTCAAATGGCGGAACAGCGGCATCGCTGAACACGCGCTCAAAACGCAGACCAGTCTTTTTCTTTTTGTCGCCCCTGTTTCTTCGGCGCTCAGCGGGTTCAGGCGGTCCTTTAAGTGAGGCAGGCGGAATTCCGGGTTTTAGTTGAATCATGGCGATGAGGGAGGGGTTTAGTTTTCAATAAGGTGCGAATACTTGTGAACAGCGGCGCAAACAAGCTGTGAATCCTAGTGAACAACAAGTAATAGCGTTGGCTGTCCTTGGGAGATACAATATGCAGCCCTTGGTCCATGCATAGCAAGCCCAAAATTGTAACATTTTTCGGCCCCCGGGCGGTCAGCCAACCTTAATCGACCGCCGCCGTCGCCAGAGCCTCGATGTATCGCTGGTCGGTTCCGCAACAGCTACCCAGAATAGCAAGATTGAACTCCCGCGCACATGTCAATTCGTCACGCACCCAAATCTGAATGTCGGTCACAGCAAGATGATTCAGTTTGCAAACACAAGCGCTGTCTGAGAATTGTTCATCCTAAAATAAGATCCACAATATCGGGCTATTGGAAGGGTGGCTGAGTCCGGTTTAAGGCACTCGACTCGAAATCCGATGAACCTCCCTCTAGAAAGTTGTTGCCTCTCGTGCATGTGCGAACACTCGCGACACAAAGCGAACCAAAAAGACCGTCATACAGTCAATGTGGCGTCAACAGCCTTGCGTAAG
>JBEDUS010000119.1:0-5015 GCA_040414975.1 Candidatus Udaeobacter sp. | reverse complement strand
GTTTCTTCCGGATCAGCAGGGCGAATCACGTCAATGTTCGGTATCAAACGAACGGAGCTCACCGTCTCCACGGGTTGATGAGTTGGACCATCTTCACCAACGCCGATCGAATCATGCGTAAAAATGTAAGTATTCGGAAGCTTTGCCAGCGCGGCCAAACGAATGGAAGCGCGGCAATAATCGGTAAACACAGTGAATGTCGCGCCCGATGCGCGGAACAGCCCATGATATGAAATGCCGTTCAAAATCGCGCACATCCCATGTTCGCGAATGCCGAAGCGGATGTTGCGTCCACCAGGATTATCGCGATTAAAATCGCCGCCGCCGTCGATGTAGTTCATCGTCGATCCGTACAGATCGGCGCTGCCGCTCATTAGCAGCGGCATTGCCTGTGCAATCGGCTGCAATACTTCGCCGCCCGCTTTTCGCGTCGCCAGCTTCGCATCCTTGGGAAAATCAGGAATTTTCGAGAACAGATCGACAGGAACCTTTCGCTCCAGTCCGTTATCGAGCATTTTTGCCTTGTCAGGATTCTTCGTGCGCCACGCGTTGTAGATTTGTTCCCACTTCTCGTAGTCGGCGAGCAGCTTCTTTTTGTGCTCTGCAAAATAGTCGTACACCTGCTGCGAGACGAAATAATGTTCGTCAGGCAATCCCAGCGCCTTGCGCGCCGCATCCACATACTTTGCGCCCGCCTCTCCGTGCGCTTTATATGTCCCTGCGACTTCGGGGATTCCTTTGCCAATTAGCGTGTGCGCGATGATGAATTGCGGTTTTCCGTTGTTACGTCTCTTTGCCACATTGAACGCATCGAGAAACTGTTGCATGTCGTGGCCGTCGATTTCCTGAACATCGAAGCCGTATGCCTCCATGCGTTTGCCGGTGTCTTCGCTCTGCGTTTCTTTCGCTGCGGCGTCGAGCGTGACGGCATTTGAATCGTAGATGAAGATCAAATTATCGAGGCCCCAGTGAGCGGCCAGCGCGCACGCCTCGGAGGCGACGCCTTCCTGCATGTCGCCATCGCTGCACAAACAGACTACGTGCTGATCGAAAATCTTGTGCTCATCGGTGTTGAAACGCGCCGCCGCCATTTTTGTTGCCACGGAAATACCCACGGAGTTGCCGACGCCCTGGCCGAGAGGCCCAGTCGTGCATTCCACGCCGGGCGTTTCGCCAAATTCAGGGTGTCCGGGCGTTTTGGAATGCAGTTGCCGGAATCTTTTGATTTCCGACATCGGCAAATCGTAGCCGCTCATGTGCAGCCACGCGTACAAAAACATGCTGCCGTGTCCGCCAGAAAGAACGAAGATATCGCGATTGATCCAGCGGGGTTTGTCCGGATTGTATCTTAACACATACCCATAAAGCACGGCGCCCATCTCGGCGCATCCGAGTGGAAGTCCAAGGTGACCAGATTTCGAAGCTTGCACAGCGCCCATGCACAAACCGCGTGCCTGATCCGCCGCTTCAGAGAGAATTTTGATGTTTAGACTCATGGAAAAGGAAGGAAGATTTTTAATTTCAGTTTAAAAGTTAAAGACGTGAGTCTCTATATGGCCGAACATTTGTGTTCGACAATGTATTTTCCACTGCCGAGCTGTCGGACACTTAGAGATCCGGGGATCGGAAGACTACTTTACCCGTGAATACGCCGTCATTGCTCCAGGTCGTTGAGCGGCTCGAACGCCTCGCAGGCAGGTTGCCTTCGAAAATCCGAAAAGCTATTCTCAACGAGCTCACGCCTCTGAAACAGTTATTTCTCCAGCAACGCCCGCCGCGTTTCCTTTTTGCGGGTTCGGCTACAGTGCCCGCCATGAAAATCATCTCTGCCCTTTTTGGTTCGGCCGAATTCGTCAGCCCGAAAACCGCCGCTCCGGTTTGTCGCTGGTTCGATGTTGGGTTTCCTGAGAGGGGAAAGGTATCGATCATTGACATCCGCGGAGTCGACGATTCCGCAGCCGTGCATGTCCGGGACGAACTCAAATATCGCCCTGCAGATGTGATTTTTTTCATCCGGGACGAGCAAATCGCGCAGGAATTGGCGAAACGCGATCTGGCTGAGTTAAACAGCTATCTTAGTTGGAATGAGACATTGGAAACGGATCGCAAGATCATCGAGGTCATCGTTCCGTTGTCCGAGGCGATGGTTTCGCAACCGAATACATCACGCGACGAATATGCACTTCGTTCGAGTGTCGTCAGACCGGGGGCCTTGTTAGAGACGTTCAGGTTGGTTCCTGCGGGTCATGATCAAACATTCGAGCTACCGCCTCCAGAGGCGCGGCGCCTCATGTCAATCCTTGCGCACGAATTGCCGAATGAAGCGCGGATGGAAATGATCCGGATATCACATGATCGTGAAGGGCAACGCGAAGTGGCGCAGCTCTTGGTGAAATCTACGACTGCTGTCTGCACTGCCGTCGGCGCACAACCGATCCCGCTCGCTGATTTGCCAATTCTGACCAGCCTTCAACTGATGATGATCTCTGGAATCATGTACGTAAGTGGGCGCGAACGTAGCTTGCGTGCCGCTACGGAATTCGCTGGCGCACTCGGCGCAAATCTCGGCGCGGCGATGCTCCTGCGTGAAGGTGCCCGCGCGATCCTGAAATTTTTTCCAGGTTGGGGGAACGTTGTGTGCGGAGTTGTTGCAGGCTCGGGAACATACGCGATCGGTCGCGCGGCAACAGCGTATTTTATTGAGGGTGCATCCCTGAAGGACGCGCGTCGGACATATTTGGCGAGCCGGAAAAAACGCCGGCAACGGGAATTGGAAGAAGCTCGATGAGCAGACGCGAAACGCGTCTGTCGATGCACTGTTCATATCAGGTATATGCCTAGTATTTCTCTCGTGAATAACTTGTGAATAAAATTCCTCATCCTGGACATTTTGTTCACACGATTTTGTGAACAAAGATCCTAATTTTTCCGGGATGAAGGCGCATCCGGGAACGTTCTCATGAAGCTCTCCGACATCCGGGCGGCGCTTCAAGAAATACATGTATCGCCAGTCAAAACGCTCGGTCAAAATTTCCTGCACGATCGAAACCTCGCCCGGTGGATTGTCGATCAAGCGCAGATCACTTCAGACGATTACGTCGTCGAAATCGGGCCGGGCCTTGGAGCGTTAACAAAGATTCTTCTTGAGAAAGGCGCGCGCGTTTTCGCCATCGAAAAAGACACTCGCCTCGCCAATTTCTTACGCGAGCGTTTCAGTCACGAGAAACTGAAAATATTGAATATCGACGCGCTCAAATTCGATGAGCGCGTTTTGTTTTCGCATCCACGCGTGAAATTACTGGGCAATCTTCCGTACAACACCTCAAGCGCCCTGCTTTTGAAGTTCCTTGCGTACCCAAGTCCTATCTCGCTGTGGTTGTTTACATTACAAAAGGAGATGGCGATGCGTCTTTCTGCGAAGCCGTCGACTCATGATTACGCTGCTCTGACGTTGCGCGTCCAGTTGCGCCATTACATAAAATATCTGCGCACCATTCCTCCAACCGTGTTCTTCCCACGACCTGACGTTGATTCCGCACTGGTGCGAATCTCGCCGCGAGACCCGCGGGAAATTCCTCCGCACAACGAAGAGTTGCTTTCAAAATTGATTCGCCTTGGTTTTTCTCAGAGGAGAAAGCAACTGAAAAAGTTGCTTCGGGAGCGAGTCGATGATTGGGATGCTCTCGCGCAATGCCTCACCATAGATCCGAAAGCGCGAGCTGAAGAGCTCTCCTTGTTTCAGTGGATCGGCCTGGTGAATTTTATCGCGCCGCCATCGTCCCCCGATGTCGGCGCAACGAACGATGAGCGCTTTCCAGTCGTCGATGAAAAGGACAGAATTCTGCGGGACGCCAGCCGCTTCGAAGTGCATGCGAATAACTTGCGACATCGTGCCGTTCACATTCTGATTTTCAACACGGCAGGTGAAGTTTATTTGCAACAACGCTCGCGCTGGAAAGATCGGCATCCTCTGAAATGGGACTCGAGCGCTGCCGGTCATGTAATAGCCGGGGAAGGCTACGACGAAACAGCCCGGCGTGAACTACAGGAAGAACTAGGCATCTGCCTTACTCTCAGAAGAATTGCAAAGCTCCCTGCTTCAGAACGAACTGATCACGAATTCGTCTCTCTGTATCGAGGCGAAGTCGCCGGCAACCTGTCGCCAAACCAAACAGAAATTGAAACGGGCGCATTCTTCCCTGAGGCGATGATTGACGGTTGGGTCGCTGCGCGACCAGAAGAGTTTGCGCCAGGATTCATCGAATGCTGGAAAGTCTACCGCCGGAAAAACTACAGCAATCGCAGCGCGCTTACTTAAATCCGACAAACTTTCTTCGAGGCAGACGGCGCAAAGCGGCTCGCTTGAATTTTCGCGCGGCACGTCTCGCGCCCAGTTTGCCGCCGTAGACGCTATCGCTAAACATCTTGGTTACGATCTTATCTCCACGAAGAAAGTGGACCTGAAAACCATGCGTTTGTTTCTTCGCGCGCGTTTTTGTGTCTATGCGGCGAATGTTCGCCTCCGAAGCAGGATTGGGACGTCGTCTTCGCATGAACCGAAGCTAACTTAACAATCTCAGCAATCAACGAGGCAAACTTGCGGAGCCCGCCTGAGGCGGGCGGCGAAACGCATCGGGCGAAGGCAGGTTCCACGAACGCCATTTCTTATCGTATTCGTTTGCCGGCAATAATGTGTAACAAGGATGCCGTTTCGCGCGGAGCCAGGTGATCAGTTTCACAAGATTTTCCTGCGCCATCGTCGTGCAACCTGTCGTCGGCCGATTGACGCCGCGTCGGATATGAAAAAAAATCGCGCTGCCCGCGCCGGGGACGGGTGGATCGGAATTGTGGCGGATCTCAACGAGCCAGTGATAAGCGAAATCGCCGGACCGCATTTTTTCGTGTGTGTAATTATCTGGCGGATTCTTTGGATCAATCACGATATGCCGGTTGTAGTTAGGCGAGCGCGGGTCATCGCTCCAAATGTCTGCCTCAGTCACCTGACGATAGGGATA
>JBEDUS010000118.1:0-6130 GCA_040414975.1 Candidatus Udaeobacter sp. | reverse complement strand
CGATCCAGAAACGCTTGAGAAGCTTCAGACCACATTGTGAACACAAACAACCGCTCGGACGTAGTCAGTGGCCAGCCGGTCTGTTTTTCAAGCGCTCTTACGCCGCGTGCAAGCTCAAACCGCTTCTCCCTCACATTGTCCTGTGCGCACGTGCAAGTACAGCGCATTGCCAAGGCTTCTAACTCGTTCTCTGGCTCTTGTCCTTTCGACACAGGAGACACAGGAGACTCATGACACTTACGAAACTCACGAGACGCACGCGACTCATGACATTCACGACATTCAAGACCTTCATGAGACTCAAGGGCAAGTTTCTCGCGCAGCTCAGCTTGAAGGCTGTGACTCATACGATCTCGGCCGTTTTCATCGGTTTAGGGGGGACAGTTAATTGAGATAAAAAGCCGGGGTCGGCCTCTTGGACGGGAATTGAAAATTGTTTCACTTTTTCCGAGGGAGATTTGCTAGTTAACTGTCTCCTCTTAGACCGCCTTTTTGACTCTCTGCGCCTCCTGGCGCGGCAGGGTTGGCAAAACCTTTGGCGCATCTCTAGCTTTGTGCCGCAGTCCGGGCACCTCTTGACGCTTCTGACTTTTTCACGTCGCCGCTCTCGGTAGAGATGCAGGGACTCTAGCCGACGTGCTTTATTGCATTCGGGGCAAATCCCAGCTTTCTCCATTGGTGCGCGGCAATCGCGACAAACCCAACTTGCGCGGATTCTCTTTATCTCGCGCGCCAGTATCGGCAGCCACTGGGCAACCGGCATGTTCTGTACGTATCGCCAGAAGTCCTCAATTGAGTGCACTTCGGGCTGTGCCCGGACAAGCTCGGCGTAAGCGGCCTGTTTGGCCTCGTACAACGCAAGCCACGACGAACAATCGCCAGGAATGAATTGCCGTTGTGCGTCAACGATGCTCTTGGCAAAAGTTAAGAGCGGCACGCTCACGCTTCAGCCCTCCCCTGATTCCGAATGAAAGCCGCGATGCTGTCATAAGGAACCAACGTGACGCCGCGCACCTTGCCGCGTTGTCGAATTCGCACGAGCCGCCAATAGCCTAACTTCTCGCCCTCGTAATAATAGCTTCGGCCAAGTCCAAAGAACGGATCGCCGCCAGACTTGGGCAGCCGGAAAAACTCAGGGGGAAATTGCGAAGGTCTAGCCGCGCCTTCACTTCGCGGAGCAGTTGTTGTTGCCGGATGCGCGCCGGTGTTAGTTAATTCTGACATGCTCCCAAAAATAGGGAGCTAGTCGCATTTGTCGGTAACACGGATTGATGACTTTTGTTACGTTTTATGATCATCCAGAAAGGTATTTCCGTAGTATTTCCAGCCGGACTCTTCTAACCGCTGACGCGTCTTTGCCGCCGCGCGTCTCCAATTGTATTTCCTCTGCTTGAAACTTTGTTGCGACGTTTGTGGATGTCCAAGTTTTTTCAATAGTTCTACTGCGTCCGGCGATTTAATCTTCGGGTCGAAGCAGAGGATAAACGCTATATCCATATCCAGCTTAGACCACGTGTTCAACTTGGTTTTACCGTCTAAGACTTTGCCAAGCTCGATAAAGAATTCTTTCCTATCTTCGCTTGCCGCACGGTAAATCAACTCTTTGGAGCTTTTCAAGTCTTCTGCGGCGATGTGTGAGAGCGCGAACGAGGACGGGTTGACCAAGAAAAGGAGTTCGATAGCCTCCCTCCGTGCACGCTTCGCTTCAAAATGATGAAATAGGTCCGCAAGCTCCCTGTCTGGCATCGGATGGGCCGATCTTCTCTTGCCCTTCGGCGGATACATAGGTGGGCTTTCTAGATTATGGTTTTACCTGCGGGAGTTTCTCAACCGCAGCGCGCAACGTCTCAATCTCGTGATGCGTGTAATGCTGATTCATTTCAGCGCTCGCATGACCGGTAAACTTCTGCCGGACCTCAACTGGGACACCGGCATTTGCCATGATGCTTGTGAGCGTGTGCCGTAACGAATGAAACGTGAGCGCATTCACGCTGCGGCCCTTCTCGCCTTTGCGCTCGCGTACGACTTCGCCCCGTACTCGCGCACGGTCCATGATTCGCTCAAATGCCATTGAAAGGCCGCTGTAACCGCCTGTCTGTTTTCCTGCTACTGTCGGGAACAGAAACGCTTTGCTGCTGTCTGGAGCTGGCAACTCAAGCAGAAATTCGTGTAGTGCCTCGTGCATTGGCAATTTCATTCGCTGCTTTGTCTTGCCCGCTCTAAACGAAATCCACTTGTTCTGTAGATCGACGTTTTCCCATCGCAGATTCGCCACGTCTTGCAGCCGCGCGCCCGTGTACAGCGCCACCATGATTACGCCGCGCCAATCGCCCCGCGCCGCCTTTAGGATCGCCTGGACTTGCTCGATCGTGAACGGTTGACGCGCGGCGTCCGCATCCTTAGGAAGCATTTCGACGGCCTCGGCGGGATTGTTGGTGATGTATCCAAGCCTGCGGGCCGACGTGAATCCAATTCGCACAATCTTACCAGATCATTGACCGTACTCGGTCTTTTGCCGTCTGCGAGCTGTGCATCACGCCACCTTAGAATTTCGCGCGGAGCAATCTGATTAACGTTGAGCTTTGCCCGATCGCCCAAACTGGCCAGAAAGCCATTAACCGCATTGGCGTATTTTAGAAATGTCGCTGCGGCCTTTGTCGCCTTTTTCCCTTGCAACCACTCGCGCAGCCAATCTTCGGCTGTGTAATTGCGGAGCGGTTCGCCGGTTGCGTGCTCGACAATTTCCGAAATTAACTCGCGCGCTCGTGCCTCTGTGAGCCGCCCTTCCTTCGATTGGTGCGAAGCGTATTCGAGTCTGTGACAGAATTCTTCAGCCGCCTTGCGATCTGTTTGTTTCGTGGAACGAAAAACGCGTTTGCCGTTGGGGAGCCGATAAGCGCAGTACCAAAACGGCGATTTACCACGAGGGTCTTTGTGGACGCTTGCCATAGGTCATAAGATTGTCATAACATTCGACAATGTGCAAGCACGTTTGTTCACGTCCACTTTCACTCGTCCTAACGAGTCGCCCAAGGGTGGAGATTGAAATTAGATTTCCATTCGCCCTGGAAGGGCGTTTCAAAAAATCTTCAAAGGGGCAAATACCACTCACTTTCGGTGCCGTTTTGTTTCCAAACTCTCACCGGCAATGACTCGAATTGCCCTTACAGGGCAAAAACTACCCTGTCACCTGCACCGAGGGCGTTGCCCTCGGCTATGTCTGATTCCCGCCGCTCAGGCGAACAGCCTCAATCATCGACAAGACACGCAGGACGAGGGTGATCTTGTAATGCCCTAATCGCCATGCGATCAAATTGCAATGCCGAAAGCAAAAACAAAAAGGCCAAGCGCAAACGCGTACGCCGTACTCGGTTCCGACGAAGCGGAAGTTAAGCGCGTGGCCGCGGAACTCGCATCCAATCTGACCCCATCGGGAGCAGGCGATTTCGGCTTGGAAGTAATTGATGGCGCTGCCGATAACGGCGACCAAGCCGAAGCGCGGATAAGGTCGGCAATAGAGGCACTGCAAACGCTGCCTTTTTTCGGTGGTGCAAAAGTGGTTTGGTTAAAAAATGTTAATTTTCTCGGCGACGATCAAAAAGCGCGCTCGGCCGCGGTGCAATCAGCGCTGGAGGAATTGTCCACGTTAATCGATAGCGGTTTCGGCCCCGGCATCACACTTTTGATCAGTGCGACTGATGTGGATAAACGACGTTCCTTTTATAAAACACTGCTCAAACGAGCGGAGGCGCAGGTTTTTGATCGACTTGATTCTAGTCGGGGCGGATGGGAAGAAGAGGCACTTGAGGTCGTTCAGCAGCGAGCAAAAAAAAGAAAACTCCAATTTGATGACGATGCGCTTGATCTTTTTGTGCTGCTAACTGGTGGCGACACTCGCCAGATCGAGAATGAGCTGGAAAAGATCGACACTTTTCTTGGCGACCGTAGCGAGGGCATCTTGCCTATGAGGAAAACGGGCGTCTCGCCTGTCCAGTTTCGGCAAGCAGACAGGATGCCCCCCGCCGCCACCACAGCCAAGATGGCTGTGCCGCGAGTCACCGTCGAACTCGTCCGCGAGCTAGTGCCACTTTCGCGCGCGGGCGTTATTTTCGAGTTGGGTAATGCGATGGCGGCACGTGATCTCCAACTCTCGCTGAAGCTGGTGAGACGTTTATTGGATCAAGGCGAAAGCGCTATCGGCATCTTGCTGGTCGCGATCGTTCCTACGATTCGCAATTTGTTGCTCGCCAAGGATCTGATGGAGCGATATCGCCTTCCGCGGCCGCATTCCCCGTTTCAGTTCATTTCGGCAATCAACCGGCTGCCCACAGAGGCAACGGATCATTTGCCGCGTAAGAAAGACGGATCAATCAACGCCTACTCGCTGGGAATCGCCGCACAGCAAGCAGGCCGGTTCGAAGCAAGGCGATTAATCGAGGCTATGCGCGCCTGTCTCGCTGCGAATATTCAATTGGTTACCACGCAGCTCGATCATGAACTGGTCTTGACTGAAGTGGTAGTGAAGCTGCTCGGAGAGGATGAGTAGAGGCGCGTGCCTCACACGCAGGGCAAGCAAATTTGCGGCTGAGGACAGCTGCCACTACACGGCTAAGTCCCTTCCACTTGTCTCCGCGCAACTGGGCCAATGTAGGGAATGTCCCAGCGGACACCGGTAAACGCCTTTACGATGGTAATGATCATTATTACGAGGAACACGAGATGAACCAGCGCGGCGATGATCGCCCAGAAAAACACCAGGATGCCACCGATGCCCGGAATTGCACTGAATACGGCATGCACGACCGCAGACACAATGTTAAACAAAAACCATGCGCAGCCAAAGATGATCGATTGCATCGCGTAAAAGCGCACGAAAGCATCGTGTTTTTCGAGGATATAAAAAATGATGCCGCCGATCAACGGAATGCAGGCGATGGCTGCAGCGACGTTGGACGGTAAACCGGTCGATCCGGACTTTGCAGTCGTCCCCGGTTCGGGACCTGGCGGAGGCGGACGTTGAGTAGGCACTTCGTCTGGCATGACCTACATACACAAACTGAAAAGTGTATTGTCAAGCAACTTCCTTGTGCGCGGTTCTTTTTCGCTTTCGCTCCCCCGGTCTGCCAAATATGATGGCCCCCAAGCAGAACGGATCAATGGCTAGGAGTTCTCAGTTGGCGCGCGCTTTCACGCTGATCGAATTGCTGGTAGTAATAGCGGTCATCGCCATTCTGATCGCAATTGCCTACCCGGTTTACACCGGCGTCCTGGAGCGCGGGAAAGCAACAAAGGACATGAGCAACCTCCGACAGATCGGACTTGCCACACAAACCTACATGAACGACAACGACAGTTTTTTTCCTGGTTCACCAACGGCAAGCTGGATGACGCAACTGGAACTGAATCAAAAATACTTTTCCGTCTGGCGAATAATTCAATCGCCGTTTGATAAGCGCTCGTCATCGGAGGCTGGCGATGCCACAACACCAATTAGCTACGGCATCAACTCGAACTTGTACCCTCCTTCGAACAACGTCGGCATATCTACGAGCAAAGTTACCAACCCCAGTGGCTTCATTTTGTTTGCGCCAGCGCAAGCTTCAGGACCAACAGTAAGCTTTCAAGGGACAGCCCTGTCCGATGCTCCAGGCGTCACAGTATTAGGGACAGGTGGCAATACGGCAACGAGCACCCCGGGCGGAAATGCCACTGGAGGCACCCATAATTCACGGCAGCGGATCAACGCCCTTTTTGGTGATCTGCACTGCGAGAACATGACGTGGACCGCGTTCGCCACTACGACATCGAGCGTCCCGGGCCAACCAGGTCAGTGGACTCCGTATTTCCCGTATCCGTAGCGCCTGTGGAAATTCATGGCGCTAGACATCGCTACTCCGCCCTCGTTGGCTCAGGCTTAATCGAGCAACTCGGCGAGCGCGTGCGCAAATTTCTGCGTGGCAAAAGATGCGCAATCGTTACGGACAGCAATGTTGAACCGCTGTTTGCTGATCGAGCCAAGCGAAGTCTTACATCAGCCGGCTTCAAACCAACGTTGATCACGATTCCAGCGGGCGAGAAATCAAAGACTCTCAAACAAGCCGGAGAAATTTGCGATCAGATGATCGCTACT
>JBEDUS010000117.1:0-4823 GCA_040414975.1 Candidatus Udaeobacter sp. | reverse complement strand
CACGTTTGAAAAAAACGCCGACCTGTTGACGAACGTTACCGATGTGCCCGGCGAGCCGAATGTCCGCGACTGGGCCTTGGAAACCTTGCGTCTTGTTGAGCATCTCGATGAGAACGCGCACTTCGACCCGGCGTCGATTCCAGCTTATACAAAAGACGGATTCGAGCTTGTCCAAGAGCTGAAACTGACTCCGGAGGAGGCGCAGTTCGCGTCGCAATTCAATGGCGCGCGCTCGGTACAGCAAATTGCGAAGAATCTACGACTCGATTTGAAATCTGCGCGGCAGATGCTCTTCCGCTTTGTTGCCCTTGAGATAGTGGAATGCTGGCCGGCAAGCACGGCGGCAAAGCCAGAACAGCAGAGCGTTTTTAAGCGTTTTGGGCGAAGGGCGCGACGCTAGCGCTAGTACTCCCGCGTCCGGACCGTCGCTCATGAAGGGAAAAGTTCTGGTGGTCGACGTCGGTGGTACATACATAAAACTGCTGAGGTCGCCTCGCGACGAGCGTGAATCTCCTTCGGGTCCACGACTCAAACCGCAACAACTAGTCGCAAAACTCAAGGAAACCGTGCGCGGATGGAAGTTTGACCGGGCTTCCATCGGTTTCCCAGCTCCCGTCCGGAGCGGACGAATCGTCAAAGAGCCAAAACATTTGGGCAAAGGATGGGTTGGTTTCAATTTTACCAGAGCGTTGGGTATACCGGTGCATGTTGTCAACGACGCCGCCTTGCAGGCGCTCGGAAGTTATCACGGCGGGCGCATGCTTTTTCTGGGTCTCGGCACTGGACTGGGATCCGCGTTGTTGTGGGACAGAACTTTGATGCCGCTTGAACTTGGCGACCTGCCATATCGCCACGGACACATCATTGAAAATTATCTTGGCATTCCAGGCCTGGAGCTGTTGGGCGAAAAAAAATGGAAGCGAGAAGTGATTTACGCACTCACCCAGTTAAGAAAATCCTTCATTGCCGATTATGTGGTTCTTGGCGGCGGTCTCGTGCACCGGTTCAGCCGCTTGCCGGAAGGAACGGAACGCGGCCAAAATGAGAATGCTTTCCTTGGTGGAATCCGTTTATGGGAAACCAAAAAAAATTCACGCGAACTGAAGTGGCTTGTGCTGTGATGCTCGACCGAAACGCCCAACGTCCGATCAGCGCTGTCTGCGTTGAGTTTGAGACTTGAAAGTTGAGCGGTAAGCGCTTGTTGTACCTTCGCTGAATATTTGAGTCTTTCTGGCATGTCCAATTTCCAAGAATCGAGTTGCAACGGCTTAGCAAACCCATCGCACCCTTAATTTGCAGTTCGCTGCCGGATAACATTCATTCTAACTCGTTTGCGGTACGTGCAAACTTCAGCGGAATGAAAGGAACTTGAAGCATGGATCCGATAGACCAACCAGTCACTGAGCGTCGTGCATGGAAGGCACTGGTCGCTCATCATCAGAGTGTCCGAGAGCTGCATCTTAGCAAACTTTTTTCGGATGACCCCACACGCGGCAAGCGCATGACCGTCGACGCGGTAGGTTTATACCTCGATTATTCGAAGAATCGCGTCACTGACGAAACCCTTCCGGCATCATGATATCCTCATTGCGAATGCCTTCGCTCAGGCGGAAGCACTCGCTTTCGGCAAGACACCCGGGCAAGTTAAGGCGGAAGGCACCCCGGACTGGCTCGTGCCTCACCGGGTCTTCGAGGGCAATCGCCCATCCAACACGATTCTGGCCGAGCGACTCACTCCTGAAACTCTCGGCGCTTGCAATATTCCGATGGCCTAACGAAAGTGGATCTGAGCCGCTTGGAACTTATTAATCCTGTGGATGCGTGGCATCCGTCGGAGGAGGGGCACAAGGTTCTGGCTGAGGCAGCTTTTAACGCGATCCGGCCGAGCATCGAATTTCTTGAATTGGGTCTAACCAGTCGATGAAGTCGACGGCCCCATTGCGATACAGAGCCAGCAAGCTTGCCACGTCCCCCTGCCGTGGCTTATTTCTTTCTAGTTAGATGCTAATGCGCATCGTTGCCGTTATGTTATTGCTGTCCGCGGGCATCGCTGCTGAGGCGATGTCATACTCGTTTGTTTCTAAGGCGAGCGGGCGATTGGGCGGGCCGATCCGCTTTGAGTTCTACCGTGATTCGACCACACGTCCGAAGACCGATATCGAGTCATTCACCGTTTCTATGCAGACCGCCGATGACCGGTGGAAGGCGATGTGGTCCATCTTGGGCGGCCGTGGTTTGACACAGCCGATCGAGTACGGAGTTACACCTCCTGGTTTTACCACGATAATTCAACCGCAGAAGCTCATTCCCGGTCGCGTTTACACCGGGTTCGCTGCTGATGGACACGGAGGCTCATCTGGCGTGACTTTCGGATTCGATAAAAACGGGAGGATGACCTTCCCGGATTCATTCGAAGAATGAGTGGCGAGTGAAAGCATCTAACCAATCGATGAAGGCAACAGCCCCAGCCCTGCAACGCTTTCGCAAAGGGCTTCACACGCGCGCGCGTGTGTGTGAAGCAGCATGGAAAAGGATTGTTTGCCCCGCGCCCCGCTCCTAAGCCTGGCCTACCCCGGCAAGACTCTGACGCGGCGCGGTAGGACGTTCTCTCTCTATTTGTTTTGGGTATTTTCGTTGTGCCCTACGCGAGGGTCGTTTCTGTACGTCTGCGAGCATAGGCGGAAATGGCTGGATTTTGGTGGACGTGTTCATGACTTTAACGCACCACTGTTATGACATACGCCGCCGATTTAGGACATTTTATGTACCTTCGCTAAATATTTGAGCCATTTTGGCGTGTCCAATGTCCGAACTCAAATCTAGACAGCGAATTCTAGCGGCGCGGTGGCTTGAAAGCCAGCTCGGTGTCCTTTGGCGTAAGCTGGTTTTCGCTGCTGGTGCTCTCGCTGGCCTTTCGCTCCTCGTAACCTTTTGACCGATTTGTAAAGAGTCATCATCCAAATTAGGCAAGGCTGCTGGGGCTAGCTCCTCCCTTCAAAAACAAGTGATTTAAGCTCACGCCATTCTAAGCCAATTTACGCACACGAATGTGCGTGATGGTACAGATCTGGCTACGGAGGGAAAGGCGCGAAATTGGCCAACGTCGCGCGACTGTACGGTCAAAGGGAAACGGAAACGGCATTTTTAAACTGCTCACGCTTTCATGTCACCGGCCCCCCACTCACTGCTACCGGATGGAAAGCGTTGCCGAGCGACGACTCCCCTGAAAGCCAGGTGATGCCGGTAACAGCATCTAGTCCTCCATCGAATGTCCGCAAAATGAAAATGTTATGTTTCCTGCAATGAAAACGAGAATGAGGTCAATCACACCAACCTTCCAGCCGAAACGCCAGAAAGCAACTCCGACAAGTGTGAAACATGCAATGCTTAACAATCCGTGGAGGATCTGACCGATGGGTCCTGCGAAGAACTTGCGCCCCCTGGCCACGACGCCCCCCGTAATCGCGCTAATAATCAATGTGCCGACAAGGAGTAATACCACATGCGCTCGCAGTCGGTGCCAAGGAGCTTTTGTAATCGGGCCGCGTGCACACCGCGCGGGCTTCAGCTATACAGCAGAACTTGTACCAGATATTAAACCGTGTATCAAAATCATATAAGGCTCTGTGATGCTATGGTTAACACGATCATTTATCTCGCGAACTCCACTGATACCAGGCAGATAATGTAGGGTTTTCCAATTCCGGCGTAAGACATTCCGACGAATCGGATAGCATGTTTGTGTGTGGCGCGTCGTGCCGTGCGTCGCTTAGCTTCAGCCCAAATAAAAAGATCCGGCCACCTATCAGGCGATCTGTAGGCTCGCTTCAGGGCTTTTGACGTCCTACGGAGGGGTTGGGCGAGGCCGAGCAGTCGGGCGCGGTCTCGGTGTTGGGTCGGGCCTAGGCGTAGCCGTTGGAGAAGGTGTCGGCGTCGGTGTTGGGGTGGGCGTTGGTGATACAGTTGCTGTTGGCGTTGGGGTAGGTGTAGGGGTGGCCTTAGGTGTGGCCGTTGGTGTCGGCGTAGTTGTAGCGGTTGCTGTTGGCGTCGCACTTGCCGTCGGAGTCGGAGTAGGTGTGGGAGTGGGTGTTGGCGTCGGAGTAGGCGTGGGCGTTGGTGTTGGAGTCGGAGTGGGTGTCGGAGTAGGCGTGGGTGTTGGCGTTGGCGTTGGCGTCGGAGTAGGAGTGGGTGTCGGCGTTGGATTGGCGCAACTCTCGCTGCCCATCGTGATAAATGTTCCTGGCGAACTTTGGTTATTGTACTCGGTAGCAACCCAGTCGGCATTGCGTTCAACTGTCGACAAGCGGACTTCGTCAAGCGTCCCGGCCGCATTCAGCGCGTTTGCTGCCCGGGACATGAAATAGAGCGTGCTATTAGAAAAATTGCCCAGGTCAACGGCGGTGCGTTCGCCCGTTGTTAACGTTTGAAGCGAGCCATCTACGTAGACCTTATTGGTTGGTCCAGAACGATTGTACACCAGGTGAACAAGATGCCATGTCGCCGCTGCAGGCCTCGCGAAAACATCAGTCCAGTAGGTGCCATCTCCCTTCCCCATGCCGGTCTCGAATTGCCCGCCACCAAAGTTGCTCGAATCCCAGTCGGCTATAAATCCTCCAGCGTTCGTGTTGTAGTTGGGCGTGTATTCAAAGGCCAGATGATCGTCGTCTGCGTTGGCCGCCCACTCCATCCAAAACGATAGGGTCGCGACATTGGTGCCGCTTAGATCAATGGCCGCAAAGGAACCGTCCGTGCTCCCGTTGTAAGATAGAGCGCTGCCGATCTGCCCTGCTGCTGTCCTGCTGCTTGTGTTGGCGTTGTTCGTC
>JBEDUS010000116.1:0-10172 GCA_040414975.1 Candidatus Udaeobacter sp. | reverse complement strand
AAATTCCAGCGGAAATTATCAAAAAAATGAATGACGCGAAATTGGCAAATGCCGGTGTTTTTTATAGGCGTCAGTTCGCTTTCGCAATGCTGGACCTCGAGCTACATGATCAGCATGCTGAGGATATGCCGTACGATTGCGTGGCGATTTCGAATCCGATCCTCGAGAAAGTTTTTCTCCCAATTGATCCGAGCACTACGTTCGTTTCCTATTTCGGCCACCTGAATGGATACGATGCCGGGTACTACGGCTATGCATGGGCCGACGCCATCGCCGCAGATATGGCAACAGTTTTCGAAAAAGCGAAGGATGGCTACCTCGACAAACAAGCCGGGATGAAATTACGCCGGGAAATCTACGAGCCTGGCGATTCGCGTGATGTTAACGTTTCAATCGAGAAATTCCTTGGCCGCAAACAATCGATCCAACCGTTCCTGAAAAAAATTGGCATCGGCGCTGAAGACACAAAAAAAACGTCCGTAGGATCACCCCGGAAAGGCCCTAATAGTACCCCGTCATCGCGAACTAAGTGAGGAACCTCGCTAGGCCAGTAGCGCCTACATTTGCGGTGCTCACAGAGTGCCGCTACAGAAAGGGCATGAGAATTTCGTACTGGTTGATCGCAATGCTTTTTGCCGCTGCGACCACGGTACTCGCAATTGATGAATTGGCGTTGCGCTTGGAACCAGCCTTGGAAGCGATTACGCCGGATGGTTTGCTCGCCCACATCAAGATTCTTGCGTCGGATGAGTTCGAAGGGCGCGCACCGGGGACAAAGGGCGAAGAACTTTCTGTCAAATATATCACTGATCAGTTCAAGAAAATCGGCTTGCAGCCGGGCAATCCGGATGGGACTTACACACAGGAAGTTCCGTTGGCCGGAATCAAAAGCGAACCACGAATGTCGTTCATGGTCCGCGATGCGGCGATCGGCCTAAACTATCCCGATGATTTCGTTGCATCGTCCGCGCGTCTTCAACCGGAAATCACCGTCAACAATTCGGAAGTCGTCTTTGTCGGATACGGCATTGTCGCTCCGGAATACGGGTGGGACGACTACAAAGGTGTCGATGTTCACGGCAAAACACTGCTGATGCTAATTGGCGATCCACCGGTTCCCGACCCGAAGGATCCGTCAAAGTTCGACGACAAAATGTTCAAGGGGAAAGCAATGACCTACTACGGACGCTGGACGTACAAATACGAGATTGCGGCGCAGAAAGGCGCCGCAGCTGCCATAATTATTCACGAGACAGGCCCAGCCGGCTACCCGTATTCCGTCGTAAAAACGAGTTGGGCCAAGGAGAACTACGAGATCGATTCGCCAAACAAGAACGCGGACGCTGTACAAGTGCGCTCTTGGATCACGCTCGATGTCGCGAAGAAATTGCTGGGCGCTTGTGGTCAGGATTTTGACGCGCTGAAGAAATCGGCAGTCACAAAAGAGTTCCGCCCCGTGGTGCTCGATGCAAAGGCTAATGTCGACATCAAGCAACAGATTCGCTCGTTCAAATCGCATAACGTCATCGGCAAACTGGAGGGGATCGATCCGAAATTGCGCGATGAATATGTTGTTTATACGGCGCACTGGGATCACCTCGGACGTCATCCCGAACTACAAGGCGATCAGATTTTTAACGGCGCGATCGATAACGCGTCGGGCGTTGCAGCGCTTATCCAGCTCGGGTCCGCGTTCACAAAATTGAATCCGCTGCCGAAACGGTCGGTCTTGTTCATCGCCACGACTGCTGAAGAAGCAGGATTACTTGGCGCGAAATTCTACACGTTGCATCCCCTTTTCCCGCTGGAAAAAACACTGGCCGACATCAATATCGACACCGTGAATCCCTGGGGGAAAACCCGGGACATTGAAGACCTCAGTAACAACAATTCAACCCTCGACGACCTGTTGGCCACGGCGGCGAAACGCAACGGACGCGAGATGAAACCGAACAGTCAACCGGAGAAGGGCGGTTTCTATCGTGCCGATCACTTTGAATTTTCCAAACAGGGCGTGCCCTCGCTCTACACCGGAGGCGGCAAAGATTTCATCGGGAAACCCGCGAACTTCGGCCAGCAAAAGAAAGATGATTACACCACGCACCATTATCATCAGGTGTCGGATGAAGTTGATCCAAATTGGGATCTTTCGGGGGCGGTGCAGGATGTTCAACTTCTCTTTGAAGTGGGTTACCAAGTCGCCAACGGCGATAAGTTCCCTGAATGGAAACCCCATAGCGAGTTTAAGGCCAAGCGAGACGCGATGTTAAACAAGTGATCGTACCGCGTAAGGCAAGAACCGAGTTGCATTGCAGCCTATCTGATGGTTGAATCGGGACTCGCTGTTGAAAATCTGAATGGGTTCACTAAAGAAAAGACGCAAGGCGAAAATCGCCAAGCATAAGCGCCGCAAGCGGATGAAGGCGCATCGGCACAAGAAGCGGCTGCGCTACAAGGCGTAACGGGCGCTCGCTCCGTTTGTCGAAACCTCCAGGGTTTAACCTAAGTGTAAAAGGAGGGCGGAGCCCTGCGGCGCCTAACGAACGGCAAGAGACCGGGCTCGCAGAGCTCGCCCCTCGCACTCGCGCATCAAGCAGTTAGGGAGATTGGCGCGGTTTGCGGAGCAACCAAGCGAAAGTTAGAATCGTTAAAAATGAGGGAACGCAAAACGTGCGGTGTCTTCGCCTGGCGGGGGATTCTTTTTGCGCTCATTATCCTTGTCACCGCGAGCCTGGTCGCTGGTCGGACGCCGAAATCTTCGTCAGCGGCAACGAAGAAGACTGCTCGCCAGGATGATTCGCTCTATTCCAAGCCGGCTGCCGATCTTGCATTACGTTCGGAAGGCGCACACAAGGCAGACGCGCTGGCGCATTTTGTCGAGGGCATGGGCTTCGAGGAAAACGGCGAGATGGATCAAGCGCTGGAGGCCTACCGCAAAGTCCTGAATGTCGACCCCGGCCAATCGCAACTTGCCTCGCGCGTGGCGGCTTTACTGATAGAGCAGGATGATTTCCCACAAGCGATTGACGTGTTGAAGGATGCTATCAAAACAAATCCGAGCAATGCTGATCCCTACCAACAGCTCGCATTCATTTATGCGAAGTATCTCAAGAAAACTGATCAGGCTATCGACTACGCCAATCGGGCCATTACCCTGAACCCCGGAGACATTGAAGGTTATCAGCGCCTGGTGGAAATCGAAGTTTCGGCCGGGCAAGAGAAGAAGGCACTCGAAGTTCTGGATCGCGCCACGAAAGTCCGCAGTAACGACGCCAACTTTTGGATGCGGCTCGGCAAACTTTACGTGGCGTTTCTTTTCAAGTCCGATTCACAGCCGAAACCCGACGAACTCAAAAGGACGAACGAAATTTTCAAAAGAGCAGCCGAACACGCCGGCGATGACCCTGCAATTCTAAAGGATGTCGCAGACTACTACGCAGCCTCCCAGCAATTAAAAGAAGCAATTCCGCTTTACCTGCACGTTCTCGAGCTGCAACCAGACGACGCGAATGCGCGAGAGAAATTAGCGACTGGTTTTGTCCTTACGAATCAGCGGGGCAAAGCAGTTGAGATGCTCGAGCAAATCATCAAAGAGCATCCTGAAAAGTACCAATCCTACGACTTACTGGCGCAAGTGCTCGACGATGAAGCGCGATCGCTCCAACGCGCAAAGAACGTCGACGAAGCAAAAGCGGTGTTTGCTAAAGCAGCCGCAAATTATGAGCAAAGCCTTCTGATTAATCCAAATCACGTGGGAATTTATTTGCACCTTGCCGAACTGCTGCTCGGACCTTTAAAAGATGCCGATCGTGCGGTCAGACTGCTGGCAGAAGCCCGGCGCCGATTCCTGGGCGCACCCGAGATCGTTTATTATCTGGCCATTGCCCAAAGCGAAGCGAAACAGACCCAGCAGGCTGTGGCAACTTTTGAGGAAGCATTACATGAAGCCCAACTCGACCAGGACAATGACATCGTAAATGCCAAGTTCTATTTCAACTATGGCGCGACGGCGGAGCAGGCAGGTCTGTACGAAAAGGCGGCCGATCTCCTCCGCAAATCAATTGCGCTCGATCCCGCGAACTCGGCAGAAGCCTGCAATTACCTCGGCTACATGTGGGCCGATCACAACCTGAACCTGGATGAGGCCGAAGCGATGATTAAACGCGCTCTGGAGATGGAACCGAACAATGCTTCCTACCTCGATAGCCTCGGTTGGGTAGAGTTTCGAAAAGGCAATTTTGATCAGGCTTTGGACAACCTGCTTCGTGCTGCAAAAACCGCGGACCACGATGATCCCGTTATCTTCGAACATATCGGTGACGCTTATTTCAAATTGAACCGCGTTTCTGAAGCGCAGGAATCCTGGCAAAAAGCACTGGCGCTCGATCCAAAAAATAAAAACCTGGCGAACAAGATCGAAAGAACGAAGGCGCCAATGAGCAACGGCCCACCAGGGAACACGAATCCAAGCCAGTAACTATAGGGTTCTAGCAAGTAACATGAGTGACTATCCCACACCGTGGCAACGCAAGATGATGTGGGCGGCGCTCACTGCCTTTTGTGTGGTACTTCTCATCGTAATCATCGGCACGGTGATTTGGGCCAGCGCCAATATCATAAGTTTCCTCCAACCGATCCTGATCCCGGTAGCGATCGCGGTAATTCTGACTTATCTGCTGGATCCGCTGGTGGCGAAAATGTCTCGCGGGGCGCTTAGTCGCACCAAAGCGGTGGCTTTACTTTTCGCCATCGCCTTTTTTGCACTCGGTGGATTCGCCGCGTGGCTCATCCCAACCATCTCCATACAAAGCGCGAACTTCGCGAAGCAAGTTCCCGCTTATACCCAGCGAGCCCGCGACTACGTTGTGGATTTGATCTATCGATTCGATCAAACGTTCGGGTTTCTCGGCGGTGGCCGCGGAAAGTCTGCCTCGACAAGCTTTACAAACTGGCTCATCGGACCGGCACCCTCAGTTTCTCCTCACGCACAACCGACTGTTTCCCCTACCCCAAGGCCTTTTGAAACGGCGCCCGCGGCTGAAGAAATCGCGGCGAGCCCGCCGAAGCTAACCAGTGCCGAACGCCAGCGCATTCAAGCCTACGTGGAAAAACAAATGCCCAACCTGCAGCAGGCGCTTCCAACGCTGATGTCAAAGTTCTGGGACATCCTCAAGAAAAGTATTGGCGGCTTTCTTGGCATCACAGGTTTCTTGCTCAGCCTCATCCTGGTACCGATTTATCTATTCTTTTTACTAAACGAAAAGCCGCGCATTCAACAGCACTGGAGGGAATATCTGCCCCTGCGCGCGTCGCCTTTCAGGGACGAAGTCGCGGAGCTTTTGTCTGAAATCAACAGCTATGTCACTGCCTATTTCCGAGGACAATTACTGGTGTGCCTCGTGGATGGCATCCTAATCGGGACAGCGCTGACGCTTCTCGGTCTCAATTTTGCGCCTGTGATTGGCGCGCTTGTTGTTGTAATGACCATGGTCCCCTACATCGGTATTATCATCTGCTGGGTACCGGCCGTTCTAATTGCAGCTTTCCAATGGGGCGATTGGGCGCATCCGGTCTGGGTAACAGTGATTTTCATCGTAATACAAAACCTCGAAGGCATTTTTTACGCCCCACGCATCGTTGGGAATTACGTTGGACTGCATCCGATGACGGTCATCGTATCGATCTTTGTCTGGGGTTTGATCATTGGCGGGATAATTGGTCCTCTACTTGCTGTACCGCTTACGGCCACGGTAAAGGTGTTACTGGGACGATATGTTTGGGGCCCACGTTTAAGGGAAAAGATCGAAGACTCGGTTAAATCAATTCCTGTGGTTGAAGAGCCAGAGGTAGCCACTCGCTCTTAGGCTGAGTAGTCGGCATGGGTGCGATGGAAAGAAACAACCGGATCGTTGCGCCCCGAGAAACCACATGAAAATCGCGGAACGAACCGAAGACACGGAATATGGAAGAATTCGCCAATCGCTCTTTGGCCTCGAGGCCTTCTTCCAACGCCAGCTTTGGCCAACTCGTCTCGCTCTTGTAGCCGCTGGCTTGGCGATTGCCATTCTGCTCGGCGCTCTTTTTTTCCAGTATGGCTTAAAGCTATATGGGCATTGGCGCCAAAGCCCCTTGTTACAACAAGCGAGCTCAATGCTGCAGCAGGGAAGATTTACTGAAGCAACGGAGACAGCGCGAGAACTCGTGGCGCAACATCCCGATTCCCTCCCGGTTCTCTACATACTGGCGGAAGCAGCAGAGAAACAGAATCGCGAAGAGGCGATTTCGTGGCGCGAGCAAATCGCGCGCTTGCGCTCAAAAGATCCGGACAGTCAGCTTAATCTTGTTTCCGCTGCACTGCGCTTTGGCAAGCTCGATGTTGCGCGGAAAGCGCTCGAT
Source organism: Candidatus Udaeobacter sp. (assembly GCA_040414975.1). Lineage (GTDB taxonomy): Bacteria > Verrucomicrobiota > Verrucomicrobiia > Chthoniobacterales > UBA10450 > Udaeobacter. The sequence continues at coordinate 3,776 of JBEDUS010000116.1, read as the reverse complement.
CAGATCCCTGCCAGTGATCGTGACAGGGCTGCCTTTCACGTTGTTGCAGGCTGGTTGGCTTCTGCGGAAGGAAACTTTGCAGAACAAGAAGAACAATTCGCCGCTGCGGTAAAAAAAGAGCCTGAGAATGATCTGTACCAGTTCAACCTTGCGGCGCTGCAAATCCATTCCAGCGATGCACAAAAGAATGCAAAAGCACGCGAAAATCTCGAGCGACTCAGTAAGCTTGCCCCGTATCGGACGGGAGCGCTACGCGCGTTGCTTAATGATGCTGTGGCGCGCGATGACCTCTCAGTGGCGGACAACTTCGCGCAACAGCTCCAAATGTCGCAGGAGGTCACGTTCGGCGATTACCTTCTTTGCCTGAATTTTTATCGGAAGCTCGATCAGAAAAAATTCCACCTATTGCTCGAACGAGTAAAACCCTTCGCTGCAAAGGACCCATCGGATCTTGCATCGCTAATGAGATGGATGAACCAGAATGGACTCACCGAAGAGGTTGTGAAATGGATCGACAAGCTTCCCGCAAAGGACCTGGCATCGCCACCAGTTGCTGTGGCTGTGGCCGACGCGTACGCCAACGCGAAGAACTGGACGCGTTTGAAACGATGGACCCGCAAAGGAATGTGGGGCGAATCCGATTACCTGCGTCTTGCCTATCAGGCAATTGCCACGCGTCAATCAAGACAAGGTAGCGCGGACACGGAATTCGATGAGCTTTGGCGCACTGCAGAGCAATCGACAAATGACCAAGCGGAGCGCGACCTTGTCCTCGCGCGTCTCGCTTCGAAATGGGATCTGAAGAAAGAATCCGAGCAATTGTGGCTTCGCGTCGCAGAACATCCACCTGTCCGCCGCGAGGCGCTCGACTCGCTTCGCCGGCTCTATCGCGGAGAGGATGATACCGGGAAACTTTACGGTGTTCTTGAGCGTCTTCACGAAAGCTCTCCCAACGAGGCGCCGATCACGGCAGATCTCGCGCGACTAGGCCTCAACCTAGAGCGAAATATTGAACGCTCGCATGAACTCGCTAAAGAGGCGTATGATCGCGCGCCGAACGAGGTCAATTGCGCCGTGACCTACGCCTTCTCTCTTTATCGCCTTGGTCGAAGCGCGGAGGCCCTTGCAATTATTCATGGATTGCCAGCCGACCGATTACATGATCCACACGCAGCGGTTTACACTGCGTTAGTGTTGGCTGACGGAAATCAAATCGAAGCTGCAAAGGATTACCTCGCCGCAGCGGACGACGGAATCTATCCGGAGGAAGAAAAAGTACTCGATGAAGCAAAAACGAAGATCGCCAGCGCATCTCTAATTCCGTCGGCAGCGGGTTCGCCAGCTCCTGCCCAGCGCAGTCCGACGTCAGCATTGACGCCGACGCCATAACAGCGCCGAAGAGCCGTGCCATGAAGTTTAGAAGGCGCACTAGCGTGAACGCCGACAAAGGCCCACTACGTGCCTAAATCTTTCTCGGCCGCCACGCGCCATGCTTCGACATCAGCGCAGCTTTGCGTCGGTGAAACGCATCGAAAAGCCTTCAATGAGTCAAACGTTACTTCCCGAAAAGGCTGTTCAATCGAATCCATCAGCAGTCGTCGATCCCCCCTCGACAACTTCTTATAGAGCAAGCTCAAGTGCGGATTGAGTTCGTAATCAGACGAATCTTGTGCCGCGTGACGAATACCGTGACTAAGCTGCTGCAGTTGTGCGGTCAGAGCGAACCGCACAAAGAGTGTCTTGGTAAACACAGAGGAATTGCCGATCTCAAGCGCCTGGAGCACGATTCGTTCGCAACTTCGTGCAGCTTCCGAAAGCACTTCGGCAACCGCGTCCGTACAATTCGCCCCGACGTGAACCGTCATGTGCGGCTCGAACTGCGGCGCGTTATATCGTCGCGCGAGATCATTAATGAGTCTCTGGAAATAACTGCGTGCCGGCTCACTTGGCATGAGCCAATAAGCAATTACGATTCGACGAGACACAAGACAGTGACGATCTCTTTTGTAACGGCAGGCGTGCCGCCTGCAAAGACGGAATTCTGTTACGCGAGTGGCCGATTTGGCGTTGTCTTGTCACCCCACTAAGGTTCTACTGAATAATAACACACTGTTATGCCGACGAATGTTCTGGGAACTGAATTGAAGTGTTGTTGTCGAGACCCGATGACCGGATTTTATCGCGATGGATTTTGTCGAATCGGTCCCGAAGATGTTGGGCTTCACACGGTTTGCGTGAAAGTGACGCAGGAATTTCTCGATTTTTCTTTGCTCGATGGAAACGACCTTGTCACGCCGCGTCCGGAGTGGGGTTTTCCCGGACTGAAGCCAGGCGACAAATGGTGCGTATGCGTGACTCGCTGGAAGAGCGCGCTCGATCACAACCGCGCCGCTCCTGTGGATCTTGAAGCAACGCACGCCTCTGCGCTCGAATTCGTCACATTGGAAGAACTGAAAGCGTACGCTCTCTCCGAATAGATCATGCGGTTGAATTCGACTGAGTTTGCCGCCACGCTGATCCCAAATTGAACCTTCCATTTAGTCTTTTCCTGGCGCTGCGGTATTTAAAACCGAAGCGCACATTTCTGTCGATCATCACACTGATCTCGGTCCTTGGAGTGATGCTGGGGGTAACGGTACTGATACTCGTCATTTCCGTTATGACCGGATTCGATCGCGAACTGCGTCAGAAAGTGATCGACTTCGATGCGCATATTCTCGTGACCTCGGAAGACGTCTTGCACGACTGGCGAACGCTCAAAACAAAAATCGACAACACGCCGGGCGTCGTTGCCACAGCCCCCTACATCCAGGGACCGGTGATCGTAGAATTTCAAAACCGGCGAGTCGCGCCGATGATTCGCGGAATCGATCCCGCCGAAGAAGAGAAGGTCATTCCGCTGCAAAAATTCATCAAATACGGCAAACTCGATTTGGAAGGTGAATCGACCGTGCTCGGGATTGAGCTCGCCCGCAAACTGCAGGCAAGCGTGGGTGACAAGATCACGGTCTATTCGCCCGGCAACCTTGGCCAGATCCTCGATGGGATCAAAAAACTGGAGAGTGCGAAGGGAGACGAAGAAAAAAAAGCGATCGACCAATTGCGCGAGGTGATCCTGCCGAAGGAACTGACTGTGACGGGTATCTTCGAGACCGGCCATTACCTGCACGATTCCGAGTTTCTGCTCGTGCCGGTTTATGTAGGACAGGAATTATATGGACTGGGAGACGCGTTGCACGGCATCACTGTCAGGACCGACAACCCGTACAGCGCCGAGCGAGTAAAACAGGCAATCGAACAATTTCTCGAGCCACCGGAATACGCGCAGACCTGGATTGATATGAACCACCAATTTTTCGAAGCCGTGCGGCTCGAACGCACCGTCATGTTTTTTCTTTTGTTCTTCATCGTGGTTGTCGCGGCATTTGGAATCATGAGCACGCTCATCACGGTGACTGTGCAAAAGCGCCGCGAGATTGGAATCATGAAAGCCCTCGGGGCGAACATTGGGCAAGTCATCTGGGTTTTCCTTGGACAGGGAACGATCGTTGGCCTCTTTGGAACTCTGACAGGATTAGGACTCGGAATGACGTTAATCCGTTACCGCAACGAATTCAGCCACTGGCTGGCAAGGACATTGCACATCGAGATCTTCCCGCGCGAAGTTTATCAATTTTCGGCAATCCCGGCGGAAGTCGTCCCACGAGATGTCGTCATTATTTGTATCAGCGCATTTTTTATCTGCTCTGTTGCCGCGCTAATTCCCGCATACTTCG
>JBEDUS010000115.1:0-22896 GCA_040414975.1 Candidatus Udaeobacter sp. | reverse complement strand
TCTTTCTACATTCGAAAGATCCTCGATGAGAAAATCCGGGTCGTATTTTGCGAGCTCATCGCGACTCCATGTGCCGGTCGCCACGGCGACCGTGCGCGCTCCCAACGCCCTGCCGCAGGCGATATCGCGCGGCGTATCGCCAATTACATCGATCTCGGATGCCGCGAATTCGCGGCCATGCTTTTCTTTTGCGCGCGCACGAGCGAACGGTCCGAGGCGGTTTCGGTCTCGATGATCATCTGCAAACGCGCCAAATTCGAAAAAGTGCCAGACACCGTAGTGCTCGAGCTTTAACTGCGCGCCGCGGGACACGTTGCCAGTCAGCAGTGCCAGCACCAAATGCGGCCGCGACTTAAGGCTTTCCAGCAACTCAAGCACGCCTGGAAGCAGTTTGCCTTTGCGCCGGGGCAGTTCCAGCGAGAGAAAATGCACGTAGCTATCCAGGAACGCGCTCACATTCTCGTTCGTCGCCTCAATTTTGTGCTTATTCAATATGCTGGCGACGATTCCCGAATCGGTCATTCCAGCGACTTCGATGTCGTGCAGATCGTCATCGATGCCGAAGCGCTCTTTAAAGGCCAATTTGAGCGCATGCAGCCCCGCGCCCCCGGAGTGGATTAACGTGCCATCTATGTCGAAAAGAAGGAGGCGCTTGGCGATTGCGGATTGGGGATTGCGAAGTGCGGATTTGGTCTGCATTAATGAAGCGGCGCCTCTACGAGCGCCATTGAAAATCGACGGAATTTTAGCCGTGCATTCAAAAATCGCGAATTGCCCTCGGTCGTACCAGCGCTTTCGGTGATCATGAACCACCGTACGATTCATAAACCCGGTGCGTGCATTATCAGCACTGCGATCATGCTCCCCAGAAATACCAGCAAAACAATCGCTAAACCAATAAAAATTCCGCTCCGAACCGGGTCGCTCGGTTGTTTTTGGCGTCGGAACGGAGAAATATTGGCAAAATCAGCGGGGGCTTCGCTCAATTCTGCCGGTGTGGCTTTGATCTCCTCGACCTGGGGAAGCGGTCGCGATCCGCTTGTGTCCCCTTCGTACCGGGCGTCGGCTGCGCCGAATCGAATCCGGTCGTCAAATCGCAGCAAAGTTTCAGTGACCGGCTTGCCGTTCACGTGTGTGCCATTTGTCGAACCGAGATCTTTTAATCGATAGGTTTCGCCGGCCAATTGCAACTGCGCGTGCCTCGCCGATACCGAGGGATTATTAATGACTATGGTGCTATCCGGGTTGCGTCCGATTGTGACCAGGTCGTCAACAAGCTCATATGTCGTCCCACTAATAACGAGCTTTGGCATGTCGACAGTAATTTAGCTTAAAGCTTAACATCTAGTCGAACCCATTCCCTGCGAAAAGGCAATTTGAGCGAGTTCGCATTTCAGACGATTAGACTATCCCCCCGCATTTGACGCTGTGAGGCGGTAGCCGTACGTTCCGGTTCGTCTCGTTCGAACACAAACGGGGCTCCGGGAATAGGCAAAGGAGTATCATCATGGCCACATACATCAGTTTGGTGCAATTCACCGACAAGGGCATTCAGGCCGCAAAGGAGACAACCGAGCGGGTCACTGAGTGGGTCGCGAAGGTCGAGTCGAAGGGGGTAAGCCTCAAGCAGATGTATTGGACACTCGGTCAATATGATCAGGTGTGCGTATTCGACGCACCGGACGATACGACGGCGGCCAGTGTGTTGCTGGCAGCGGACATGCTGGGTAACATTCGCACGCAGACACTGCGTGCTTTCACGGCCGCCGAAATGAAGAAGATCCTGGCCCAGATGCCGTAAGTCAGGCTGAGGTTGATTCGGAAGTCACTGCATTACGTGCAGTCCGTCCTCGATCATCCCGTTAAGTAGCGTTGCGACGTAGTGGTGTTCGATGACGAGCGCAGGGCCAAACCATTGCCCATGATCCTGGAAGTGTTGGCTGATCCATTCACTCGCCCTCTGAGTGAGCGGCCTAACGAGCGTAAGCGTGCCCTGTGGCAGAATCCGGATGTCCGTTTTGCGGGCTGGGCGGTTCATTGCTTACCGTCTGTATTTGCTTTCATCATCCTACTCCGGGAATCGGGGAGCAAAGTTCCTGAAGATATTCCGAAAGACCGGCCAGCAGGCCATCACCGCCTAGCGGTGGCACCCAGCGGATTGGCGGTGTTCACCCCGCCCGTTACTACTTCCGGGTTGAGTCGACACAGCGACTGCAGTTCCAGCAATTTTTCTCAGGAGATTTCTGGCGCCGCGTCACGGTGCATTAATTGACCGCGCGCAGCCGCACCCGCATAGTGCCCACTTCCATGGGAATTGAGTTTACGCGCAACTTCTGCATCATCGCGCACATCGATCACGGCAAAACGACGTTGTCGGACCGGTTGCTCGAACGGACGGGCACGATCCAGGAACGCGAAAAGCAGGATCAGCTTCTCGATTCAATGGACTTGGAACGGGAGCGGGGGATCACGATCAAAGCGCATCCGGTCACGATGCGTTACACAAGCAAATCCGGCCAAAGTTATCGGCTGAACCTGCTCGACACTCCGGGGCATGTCGATTTCAGCTATGAAGTCTCACGCAGCCTCGCTGCGTGCGAAGGCGCGTTGTTAGTCGTCGATGCGGCGCAGGGAGTGGAGGCACAAACAGTGGCGAACGTTCATCTCGCTCACAAGCAGGGGCTCACCATTGTTCCGATCATCAACAAGATCGATCTACCGAATGCCGATTTGGCATCGGTGCATCGTCAGCTGGAGGAAATCCTTGCCATCCCTGCCGAGGAAGCGATCGACGCGAGCGCCAAGATGGGCATTGGTATTGATGAGATCCTTGAGGCGATCGTGAAACGGATTCCGCCCCCACGGCCGCCGGCAGACCAAACATTGCGCGCGCTCGTTTTTGATTCGGTCTTTGATGTCTATCGCGGGGTTGTGGGCTATGTGCGGGTTGTATCGGGAACAATGGAAGCAAGTCATGCAATCACATTGATGAGCAATAACGCGCGCTATGAGATCAAGGAAGTGGGCGTGTTTACACCGAAGATGTTGCCACAGGAAAAGCTAAACCCTGGCGACGTCGGTTATTTTATTGCAAACATCAAATCGACTGCCGACATGAAGATCGGCGATACGATCACCGACCAGCGTCACCCCGCGCGAGAGCCGCTTCCGGGTTTCCAAGAAATTCATCCCATGGTCTTCAGCGGGATTTATCCGATCAATACGGGTGACTTCGAACATTTGAAGACTGCAATCGCGAAACTCCGCCTGAACGATGCTGCGTTTATTTATCAATCGGAAAGTTCCGTCGCACTCGGATTTGGATTTCGCTGCGGATTTCTCGGATTGCTTCACATGGAGATCATCCAGGAACGGCTCCGGCGTGAGTACAACATGGACATCATTGCCACGAGTCCCAGCGTCGTCTATGAGGTCATCACCACGCGTGGAGAAAAATTGTTGATCGATAACCCCGCGCACCTGCCTAATCCGAGCATGATCCAGGAAATTCGTGAGCCGATTGTAAAGGCGTACGTGCTTTGCCCGAACGAAAATATCGGCGACATCCTCCAATTGATTCTCGAGAAACGTGGCCAGATGGAGCGTACGGAGTCGCTCGATACGCGCCGGGTGATGTTGCACTGTGAATTGCCTCTCAACGAAATTCTCGTCGATTTTAATGACAAGATTAAGAGCATCACGCGCGGTTACGGTTCGATGGATTACGAGCACACGGGTTATCGCGCAGCGAAACTGGTAAAATTGGACTTGCTCGTCAATGGTGAGCCAATCGATGCGTTTTCGACGATCGTACACAAAGATCGCGCCGAGGCGCGGGGGCGCCAACTGGCCGCTAAGCTCAAGGAAGTCATACCGCGACAGCTCTACCAAGTGGCCATCCAGGCAGCTATCGGCGGTAAAATTATCGCGCGTGAAAGCGTTTCGGCATTGCGAAAAAACGTAACCGCGAAATGCTACGGCGGCGATATTACCCGCAAGCGCAAGCTGCTGGAGAAACAAAAAGAAGGAAAAAAACGGATGAAAAGCATCGGAAAGATCAACATTCCTCAGGAGGCGTTCATCGAAGTGTTAAAGGCACAATGACTCGTGTCGAGCAAAGTCGAGACATCTCCGGCTGTTTCCGCCATTCAAACAATTAGAGATTCCTCGACTTCGCTCGGAATGACAGAAGGATAATCGATTTAACCCATGTTTACGTCGCGCCAAGTAAAACACAGCCGCCTGCTGCTGCGGCACGCCCGCAAGTATCTACGCTACAAGGACGATCAACTGAGCAGCGCGGACCGCGACCAGATCGTGGCGAGTATGAAGGATCTTCGCGAAGCGTTACGACAGAGACACCGCGAGAAAATTCACCGCACAGCCGACGCGCTTGATAAGACATTGCACAGGCTGACGCCGGTGACATGGGAATCGCATTGGCGAGAGAATTGTGAAGTGATTTTGGTGGCGATTGTCGTGGCAGTTGGTATTCGCTCGTACTTCTTACAGCCGTTCAAGATTCCCACCGGTTCGATGCAGCCGACCTTGAACGGAATCATTGGTTATCCGAGCACAGCTCCCGGGCCAAACATTGTGCGGCAGATTGGGGAGTTCATTGTTCTGGGTCGCAACTACATCAACGTGGTTTCGCGTGAAGATGATCAGCTTCTTGAAATCCAGCCTAAGAAAATGTTCTTTTTCTTTACCTTTTCACAGCTGATTTGCCAGCGGCAAAAATATCTGGTTTACGCGTCGCCGGACACGCTCACCCACGATTTCAACGTTTTCCCGGGCCGCATTTTTCATCGCGGCGACGTTATCGCCAGAGGCGCAATCGATACGGGCGACCAGGTATTCGTCGATAAGTTTAGCTACAACTTTATTAAGCCGCATCGAGGCGATGTTTTCGTTTTCCGGACAAATCACATTCCAGGTATTCGGGAGGATCCTGAGGCAGGCGCCCCATTTTATATCAAGCGGCTGGCCGGTGTACCAGGTGACACGCTCCGGATTGATCCACCGTTTCTCTATGCGAATGGCAGGAAGGCAGAGGGTTATGGTTTCGCCAGAGTAATGTCAGCGAAACCTCCTTACCGCGGCTATGCCCTTGGCCATGAATATCTCTCGCAGCCAGATCGTTCGTTCACCGTGCTGCGGAACGGCTACTTTGCTCTGGGGGACAATAGTTACAACAGCTATGACAGCCGCTATTGGGGAATAGTACCTGAAGAGAACGTCGTTGGGCGTGGTTTGGTAGTTTATTGGCCGTTCCACCCACATTGGGGACTTATTCGCTAGATGATTTTACAACCGGTAGGGACGGAGCGCCTGGCCGTCCGCTCGTCTTCGGCAGGGTCGGCAGCCGCGCCCTACCAAAACATTGCTTGCTGATATGTGGCGACACTTGCCGCGCCTGTATCCGCTACTTGGACTTTGCGGTGGGTACGCGATTGTGATGATCTTCAGCCCGGTGCGGCAGGCGCTGGGGGATGGTTTTCGTTGCATCGGGCGGTATAATCGCATCTGGATCACCTTTGCACTCCTTGGGTTTGGCTATTTTTGCTTTCATTTTGTCACTTTTACTCCGATCCGAAATTGGGCCGACGTCGATCTAAACCAGATCATTTCGTTGCAGCGCTGGTATTGGCCACGGTTCCTGGACGTATGGCGCGAAACACCGCTGCCCGCTTTAGAGGGAGTCGCAGGAATTTTTGATAATGCCACGACTACTTATCCCTTCTCTGTCGTGGCCGCCGTCTTCATGCTGGCTAACTGGCGTGGATTGCACGGCGCTTTGCTTCGAGCATTGTGGAAGCGTTACGGTTTCTGGGGTCATCTTACCTATTTGATCCTGTTGCTGAGCGCGCTGGCATCGCTCTTAAAACCAATTGTGTTCTGGCAATTACCAGAGTGGAGTCGTTTGGTCTCCGCCGCTGGCCTTTTGCGAATCTCAGCCACGGTCGATGCGACCGCCTTCATTTTCGAATATCTGCTGGGAGTCTACATCCAGGTGTACCTCATTACCGTCTGTCTGGCTTGGACAAAGGGCGTTAGCTTTGAAGAAGGAGAACTCTTCCGCTTCGCCATGCGCCGCTTTAGTTATGTATTGGAATGGGCGGGGATTGTTGTCGCGGTAAGCATGCTGATTGTCCGGTTGCCCCTTCTTTTAGCCTATTTTACGAACATTCCCGGCGTCCTCGATTATCTGCCGATTGCGCGGGTGTTGATGAGTATTTTGATCATCGTCTTTTGTTCGGTCCAAATCTCCCTGGCACTCCATAATGAAACGGTCATCGAAGCGATCCGCGCCCATGTCCTGTTTGTCCGGAGAAATGCAGCTCGTCTCGGGTGGTTCTTAATTATCTGTGGGATCCATTTTTTTTGCATCATGATCTGCGATGCGATCGTGCGCAGCGCAATCGCTGATCGATTGGGTGCGTTGTTCCTTTGGAAATTCAGTTTTGCTTTTCTCCGGGGGACTGTCGTCGCCTGGCTTTTGGCTTCGTGGGTCTGCTTATTTCGACAGTGCGAAAGAGGCCTCATTGCCGGGGAGAAATGGATCCAGTACTAGAACACCAGTCTTCGGAAGGACAAACGTGAATGCGGCGACAATTACGCGTCAGAGCAAATCGAATCTCGCGCTCGCCTTCGTTTCGTTAGGGCGCGAACGGAAACGCGATATCACGGTTTTCTACGCGTTCTGCCGCGTCATCGACGACATCGCGGATTCTTCAGAGGTAAGCGTGGTGGAAAAGCGTGTGCGTCTGGCGAAATGGCGCCAGATGCTTCGCAGTGCGGCACAAAACGAGCCGCTTCTTGCCCGCGACGTAAGACAGGTGATTTCCAAATACTCGCTGCCAACCGCAATGCTGGAGGAGATTATTGCTGGTGTGGAAATGGACCTGAGCACGCTGCGATATCCTAGCTTCGAAGAGCTCCGGGTTTACTGCTATCGAGTCGCCAGCGCCGTCGGCCTGGTAAGCATTGAGATTTTTGGCTACCGCAACCCGCGCTGCAAACAATACGCGATCGAGCTGGGGCTGGCGTTGCAAATGACCAATATCATCCGTGATGTCGGGAAAGATTTGCAGAATGGCAGAATTTATCTGCCGCAGGAAGATCTGGCACGGTTTCATTATTCTGAAATCGAGCTGACAAAGCGGCAGTACGATGAGCGCTTCGTTCAATTAATGGAGTTCCAGGCCAGGCGCGCACGCCAATTTTTCGCCAACGCGGCGGCGGCTTTACCTGTTGAAGACCGTAAGGCGATGGCGCCGGCAGAAATCATGGGCTCGGTATACCGCGGTTTGCTTCGGCGAATTGAGCTGGACAAGTTTCGTGTCTTTGAAAAAGAATACCGGCTAAGCAAAATGGAAAAAGCGGGCCGGATCGCTGCGCAACTTTTCAAATCTTTTTTGAATTCGCCGCGTCGGACATCCGTCTAACCTCCCGATTGCGAACTTTACCTACGAATATGAAAGCAAATTCTCTTAAAGTTGTCTCAGCGACTGTGATTGCGCTGTTTGTGTTCGGCTCGATCCTCCGCGCGCAAGGCATCGACTCACGAATAGGCCAGGGCCACGAGGTGATGAAAGCAACCGCGATTACGAAAGCAGACGCTGACAAAAAGTACCCGATGCCGCACGGCAGCGCCTATCCGCCTGGAACCCGAGATGCGCATGATGCCTCCGGACTTGTTACAAGTCCGTATCCACCATATCAAAAATATGACTGCTCAGGGATTGCGCATGGCGGACTGATTCTCGACGTACGGGCAAAGAAGGTCTTTGTAAGGCCGTAGCAGCATCGCGATCGCTGACTAGGCCAGCTTGGGAATCGTTGCCCGCAACGTTCGCTGCGGTCTATGGTTTAATGCGGCAAAATAGATTGGCATTATGGGAAGAGAAATCGTTGTAATTACGTCGGGCGTTGTTCTGAGCTTTTGTATTCTTAGTTCCTGTGAGACACCGGTTGGGCAGGGTGCAGGATGGGGCGCTGCTACGGGTGCGATCATTGGGGGTGCAGCCACTGGCCATGTTCGCGGCGCGGCGCTCGGCGCGGCGGCGGGGGCTGCGGCCGGCACTCTGGTTGGTGCTGCGATCCAGCAAGATCAAATTGCGCGCTACGGTCCGCCACCGCCGGGCGGCTTTCCTTTCGCGCGTCGGACCGGAAGGCCAGGCTTTTATTCGAGTCCGTACACGGGACGCATCTATGACCTTCGGGGAGTTCCGCCCGGTGGAGTTACTCGTGATGTAGATACCGGACGGCTGTTTCGCAGACCATAACGGACTGCCAAGATCGAGTCAGCGCGCTTGCGCCTTGAGCGTATCCACCAGCGCCTTTGCTTCTTCAGTCATCTTCAACAATTCTGGCCACAGGCGATGACAATTTTCGCCCGGCAATTTACGTGTCGCGTCGAAGCCCATGTGTGAGCCGATGTTCTGTTGGCTTGGCGCGTGGTCCAGCGAATCACTGGGATTCTTGATGACAGTTGTATCACGCGCGGGATCGGTGTTCGCGCACAATCGGAAGAGTACTTCGCTCGTATTGTGCACATCGCAGTCTTCGTCCACGGCCACGATGTATTTGCTGAACATCATCTGCCCCATTCCCCACAGGCCGTGCATTACCTTGAAGGCTTGATAAGGATACTGCTTCCGAATGCTCACGAAGACCAGATTGTGAAAAACGCCTTCGGGCGGCAGCGTCATGTCCACAATTTCGGGGAAATTCATTTTGAAGACTGGCAGGAAAATCCGCACGCAGGCATCACCGATGTAATAATCCTCCATCGGCGGAATCCCAACGATTGTTGTCGGATAAACTGCGTCGCGCCGATGCGTGATTCCCATCACGTGGAAGACCGGGTAATCCTCGATCGCGGTGTAAAAACCAGTATGATCGCCGAACGGCCCCTCTGGGCGCGTCTCACCAGGCTGGACATATCCTTCGAGCACAAAGTCAACGTCTGCCGGCACCTCAAGATCGATTGTCTTACATCGAACAAGCTCGATTGATTTCCTTCGCAGAAAACCGGCGAACAAGAGTTCGTCCAAACCGTCCGGCAGAGGTGCGGTTGCTGCAAAGGTATATACGGGGTCGCCGCCCAGGGTCACTGCCACCGGCATGCGTTCGCCGCGTTCGTAATATCGCTTGCCGTGTCGCGCGCCAACCTTGTGAAGCTGCCAATGCATTCCGGTAGTCTGTCCGTCGTAAACTTGCATCCGGTAAATGCCGACGTTGCGCGCGCGAGTCTCCGGATCGCGCGTGTGGACATTTGCCAGCGTGATGAAACTGCCGCCGTCTTTCGGCCAGCATTTGAGGATCGGCAGATTCACCAATGAAAAATTGTCTCCATTTTCGATGCGATGCACGACTTCCTGACATGGCGCATCACGGACAGATTTTGGGCGCGCGTGCAGGAGATGAATTCCCTGTTTCAGCAAGTTCCAGCCTTCACGCAGGTCGGTAGGCGGCTTTGCTTTCAGAATAAGTTGAATTTCCCGGGCGACATCTTCGATGTCCGCAACCTGGAGCGCGAGTGCCATACGGCGGCGCGATCCCATTGTATTAATTGCGACCGGGAATTCTGATTTTTTTCCATCGAGAAGCGGCTGTTCGAACAGAAGCGCTTTTCCGCCTCCTGGCGATTTCATCTCGCGGTCCGCCCATTCCGCGATGAGCAAATCTGTATCAACGGGAATCGCGACGCGTTTCAATTCGCCCGCTTGTTCAAGGGCGTTAAGGAAACTACGAAATGAGCGGTAAGCCATTGCTGAGGCGTCGCGCTACACTGATTCGTTTCGTAGCAGAATGCGAACGAAATTGTTTATGATGTTATGGCGGGGGCGACGGCAAGTATCGGAAAAAAACGACTCTGCCGTTCGAGAACGTGACTCCTTTGGATGGGTAGGGGAACTTTGGCGGGATATATGACCAATCGAATGGACCGTAATAGTAAGGCACGCCGTAGCTTGGAAAAGGCGTATCATAGCGGACGTAGACCCACGTCTCGGAACCGCGTATCGGGCCGGGTATCTTTTGCTCTGGTGTACCCCAGGCCAGCCAAACTGCATCCATGCTCATACCTCGTCGAATCTGTCCTTGACTCACCAGCGCCTGGTCCTGCGAAGAAAGACCCTGATAAATCTCCGGACGTTGGGAAATACGCCCTCCCGGTGTTCCACAACTTGTGAAAAGCAGCGCGATCACTATCGCGAATGTCGGCGTGACGCGGTTCTTTTCGTCCACTTGTTTAAGAACCTCGACAAAATTTGGAAAATACGAATGAGCCATTGGTTAGGCGTGACGCGATACTAATTTGTCCATGGATGGAATGCGGTAGAATCTTTTAATTCGTCTAGTTCGGTGCCAGGTATTGGAAAGACATAACCCTGCCACCGGCGAAAGTAACCACCTTGCCGGGATAGGGAATACTCGGCGGGATGTATGACCAATAGAATGGATCGTAGAAGGGGCTCCCAAAAAACACGAAGGTTCGGCCCCCGTGTTGATGCATACTTCCTCCTGCCACGCCCATCCCGGCGTGTCCTCCCGCCACGCCTACCCCAGCGTGGCCCCCTGCGACGCCGCCTCTGGTATATGCCAAGCTGTAACCCGGACTGGAATCAATCGAACCCCAGGGGCCCCATGGGCCAGGGCCGTAGTACGGATAGGTCGCGTAATAAATATAGATCCAAGTCTCAGTCGGAGTGCCCGCCATGTTGCCCACAATTTTTTGATCGGGCGAACCCCAAGCCAGCCACACTGCATTTCTTGACATCCCGGAACGAATTTGCCCCTGGCTTACCAGCGCCTGGTCACGGGCCGAAAGCCTTTGGTAAAGGTCGGGATGGTCGGAAATTCGCGTCTGCGGCGTTGAACAACTGGTGAGAACCCAGACGATGGCCGCGATGCCGAGCGCCGACGCGCCAGAACAGAAGCGACGCCTCATAATGCGGGGAAAATCATAGCGCCACAAAATTACGAGTCAAACTGTGCGGTTCCTTGATTCAACACCGTCCTACCGATAACTTTGCGCTGCATGGAAGATCGCTACGGCCATCGTATTTCCTATCTGCGCGTTTCGATTACCGATCGTTGCAATGAGCGTTGCAGTTATTGCATGCCGCAGGAATTACAGGAGTGGTTGCCGCGCGGGGAAATCCTGACCTTCGAAGAAACACTGCGGCTCGTTCGTATTGCCGCCGACTTGGGCGTCTCGAAAGTGCGAATAACTGGTGGCGAACCGCTGACGCGACGTGACGTCCTCAATTTCGTCAGGCAAATCCCTGAAGTTCCTGGCATTAGAAGCATAGGTCTTTCCACGAACGGAACGTTGCTTTCGCGTGAAATCGTGCCAGGCAAAACAATGGCTGACGCCTTACGGGGCGCCGGGGTGGAATCGGTCAATATTTCACTCGATACATTGGATCGAACGCTCTATTCACAAATTACCGGCCGCGATTTCCATGAACAAGTCCTCCGCGGGATCGACGCCGCCATCGCCGCAGGCTTCAGGCAGATTAAGTTGAATACGGTCTTGATGCGCGGACGAAATGAGGATCAGCTGATTCCGCTGATACAATTCGCCGCGTCCCACAATTTGATTCTCCGTTTCATCGAGATGATGCCCGTTAGCACAACCGAGGTGCTCGACGATAAGAACTTCATGTCCATTCTCGAAGCGAAGAGGGTGATCGAATCGCGCTTCGGCGCTTTGATTCCCGAGGCTGAGTTCCGAACAAATGGCCCGGCGACGTATTACCAAATCCCGGGAAGCAGCCAGCGAATTGGTTTTATCGGAGCAATGACCAACCTTCATTTCTGCGAGAGTTGCAACAAGCTTCGTCTCACATGCGATGGAAAATTGCGCCCGTGCCTCGGGAGCTATTTGGAGTTCGACATTATGAAACCGCTTAGGGCTGGGGCTAGCGATCAGGAACTCAAGCAATTCTTTCTCGACGTTGTCGATCGAAAACCCGAGCAACACGACTTTCGAAACAATTACCAGCCGAACCGCAGAATGATTGCTATCGGCGGTTGAACTACGCAGATCACGCCGAGCGAAGCGAGACATTCCGATTATGATTCCGGCGGGAGAAATTAATTAGAAATTCTTCGCATCGCTCAGAATGGCAAAGATGGCAAGAATGAAACGCCTGACGCATATCGGTACGGACGGCCGGGCGCAGATGGTCGATGTCTCGGCCAAGCCGATGAGTGAGAGAAAGGCTGTCGCGGCCGGAAAGATTCGGCTTCGACCCAAGACGATCGAACTGATTACGAAAGATCAAATCGCGAAGGGCGATGTCTTTGCGACCGCGCGCATTGCTGGTATCCAAGCTGCAAAGCAAACCGCGCAGCTGATTCCGCTCTGCCACACTTTGCCGCTTGGCGAAGTTAGAATCGACATCGTGACGTCAGACGACGGCGCAGAGGTAAGATGCACGGCGCAAACTGTTGCGCAGACCGGAGTAGAGATGGAAGCTCTCGTCGGCGTCTCCGTAGCACTGCTTACGATTTACGACATGTGCAAAGGGGTCGATAAGGAAATGCAGATTTCTGGTGTTCGACTGATTAGCAAGACTAAGCAAACCGTGCGCTCCACGGAAAGTACAGCACGGAAGTAGCGGAGTAATGGAACGGAAAGAACACTCCAATTCTCGACCACTCCAACACTCCGACCGGCTAACCGTTGGAATCATCACGATCTCGGATCGCGCCAGCGCAGGTGATTATGAGGACCTTGGCGGGCCGGCACTGAGGGAAGCGGCGCGAAAGGAGGGTTGGCAAATCTTATCGGAGGCGATTGTTCCCGACGAAGCGGAACGAATTCAGCAGACGATTCACTCGTTTTCAAAGCAAGGTTGTGGCTTAATTCTTACGACTGGTGGCACGGGCGTTGGGCCGCGGGACGTGACCCCGGAAGCGATCCGTACAATTATGCGCGTCGAGCTCCCCGGTTTTGGCGAAGTGATGCGCGCGGAATCCATGAAAATTACGTCAAATTCCATCTTGTCGCGCAGTCTGGCGGCGATTGTGGATCTGTCCCTGGTAATCGCCCTTCCAGGGAAGCCGAGCGGGGCCGTCGAATGTCTCGGCTTTGTGCGGGAAGCGATCCCGCACGGCGTCGCACTCGCGCAAGGAACGCCGACCTCATGTTGAAGCGCGAGTCGCACACGGGTTTGTTGTCATAAAGCTGCAGAGAACTGCCGAGACTCCAAAGCGTCGCCGGAATCTCGCTGCACATCACGCTGTTGCGTCTCTTGAGCGCGCGGGGGTTCGGCGCCTTTCAGTAGGCGTCAGTCAGGCCAAATGAGCAACCGCATCAGTTGCCTGCCATAGTCTGTGAGACCCGCATTCGCAGCGTGGCCGGAAACTATGTCACGGGTCAGATAAGAATAATTTACTGAGCTTTTTTTGACATAACTCAGCTCCGGTTGCGTCACACTCTTGTCGGTCGATTCGATTCTGAGGGGCACGCCGGATTGCGCAAACGAGACTTCCCAGGAAGATTTTGCGCTTCGGCCCCCTGTCGCCAGCATCCAGGGATAAAGTTTCGGCAGCTCAAAATGTCGCGATTTTGGAAGCGCAATTTTGTAGAATATCTCTTCGCGACTTAGGAATTGCGGAATAGTCAGAGAAGGATTTTTGCGGAGGGCAAGATACAGCCGCGCAATATCGAGCCCAGCGAGATTCATACCGTTATAAATGCCGTTGTGATTGGGATCATTTCTAAAAAACGTGTTATACCACGCTTCGAATTGATGGCTGAACATCAGGTTCAATTCCAAATGAAGGTGCGCCCGTTCCCGGTTTAGGCCTGTTCCGGTGTACCCCATCACGGCGATGTGCTGTCCGCGTTTCACAGTGTCCCCTGGCTGGACTGCGATCGAACTCAGATGTCCATACAAGCTGTAGTAACTTGATCCTCCCCAGCGATGCTCGATGACGATGTATTTTCCATAGTTCGAGTAGCCGGGCACGGGGTTAGTGTGCACTACTTTTCCGTCGGCAATGGCGTGGACTTCATCAAGCGGCTCACCATGCTCGTCGCGATGCAGAGGACGAATGTCGATGCCTTCATGAAAACGGGTGTAAACAATGCCACCTGCTGTTTCCGTGGGATCCCGCACAAAACCGTATTGGCCACCTTCCCACGGCGTGGATTTGACACCCTTAAAGTTGCGTTCGATGTGCTGGTAGAATGCGGGGCCATCGCCTGAAAACAGCGCATCATTGTCCGTTGGCAAGACAAGATCGAGAACATCGTGAGTCTGGGCGACGAGCGAAACAGTGGAAGCCATAAGCCATGCAATGACGAATGACGAATGACGGAATGACGAACTAATGACGAATGACGAAGTTCTTCGTGGGCGGTTGTTCTTCATTCGATATTCGACATTTGCGTTTCCTTCGTCCTTGGGCATTCGTCATTTCTTCCGTTTTCCGATCACGCGCCAGTCGTTCTTCGTTAATTCGATGTCCGCTGAGGTTAGTCCGGAAGGGATGTAGATTCTTCCGTCAGAAACGCGTTTGTCGATTTCGAGTTCGGTGATCGGTCGGCCATTGATGAACACGAAAAGCAAACTGCCTCTGCGCTCAATGCTCAAGGCGTCGAGAGCCACTCGTCCGTGTTCGTCGAGCTGGAACAGCGCACTATAAGACCCGTTCGCGGCCGGGTAAGGATAAAATGCGATGACGTCGTTCTCCGAAATTCGCTGTATCTTTTCGATTGCAACATCCTTTCCTGACACGCGGGCACGAACCGATGTGGCGAAGACGTCCGTGTCATTAGGGTTCGCTTGTGCGTGCAATCGGAACGTGCAATGTCGTTGTTTTGCCACGCCTTCGGTCGCGGCGAAAACCAGACAAAACGCGAATGCACAGAGGGTTTTCATGTGGACTGGATAAAGGGTTTGACAGGGTTTTTGCAACCTCGAAAACTTTCGGGTCTGTTTAACCCGCTCATGAAGCGACGAGCAGTTTTGCACATTCTGATATTTCTCGTGGTCGGGGGCATTTTTGCTCAGGACGCCGTGCCGACGTCGACACCCTCACGGAGACGCGGCTGGTTGAGCCGGCTCCTCCATCCATTTTCTCCCGAGATAGTCCCCCAATACAAAGATGCAAGACTTCGCGGGCTTACGGTCGATCTTCAAATCACACCGCAGACCATCAAGCTATCTGAAGTCCGACAGCTTGGGATAAAATTGACATTGGCAAACGTTTCCAAGCGCCCTGTAACCCTCGATTTCCCGACGAACCAGCGGATTGAGATTTATTTGATGAATTCGGAAGGAAATATCCTCACAAGGTGGTCCGACAATCACGCCATTGCAGAGAAACCCGCCACAATTTTAATTAACCCACAGGAGCGGATCGAGTACAACGAATCTATCGCAACGCGCGACCTGACGCCAAACAAAGTCTTTATCGCCGAGGTCTTTTTCCCTCAGTATCCGGAGCTGCGCGTCCGGCAAAAGTTCTTGGCCGTGCCTTGAACAAGGTTGATAGCCGGTAGTTGATAGGGGATAGACAGAAGCGTTCATGCCTGGCAATTCGTCATCAGCCATTACCTGTCGGCTTTTCTCCGATTACCACAGTCATCCACAGGGACATCGCGTGCAGCGTTATACCCTGGCGCTGCTCCAGCCGTGGGCGGATTCGGCACGTAGGCTCCGTTTAAGCGACATCGCATTCACCGATCACGATCGTTATCACGCCGGAATCGACTTTGATGAAGTCGATCGTCTGCGAGAGAAAAATCCCGACTTGGCAATCCGTGTTGGCATTGAGCTCGATAACGATCCAATTCACTCAGTGGCTGGCCGAAAATGGATCGAGAAGCATTGGGACAGACTCGACTTTGTCCTGGGCTCGGTGCACTTCCTTGATCGCGCCGATCAAATGTTCGATGCCGTGCCAAATGGCGCGGCGCAATTCGAAGGCCGTGACGTGGATGCGATTTATGCCGATTATTTTCGCCGTGTTCGCGAGATGGCGGCAACGGGGTTGGTCGATTGCCTCGCCCATCTCGACCTTATTAAAATTCATGGCCATCGACCCAGCGCGGAGATCGGCGCCGTCGTCAACGAGACGCTCGATTTTATTCTCGCGCGCAATCTCGCAATCGAACTTTCTACCGCCGGTTGGCGTAAGCCTGTAAACGAACTGTATCCAAGTGATCGGATCATTGAACTGGCGGTCGAGAAAGGGATTTCTTTTACGACTGCCTCCGACGCGCATTCGCATGCGCAACTGGGAGAAAATTTCCCAAGGCTGTCACAAAAGATGGCGGCCTTTGGCATTCGCCAAGTCTGCATTTTCGAGAAGCACCAACGCAGCATGCATCTGATTTGTACTGAAACACCGCTATAACTGAAGGTCGAGCTGCGCCCGTTTCTGTGCTGAAATGGCTTGGTCGGTTTCCGAGGGCAGGCTTACCTTAAGCTCCAAACGTTGAGCGAGGCGCTGGCAGGTTTCAGGCGCAAACCCTTCGAAGTGATTGCTCACAAATGCCCAGACGTTACGCACTTCGGAAAGGTGCCGATCAACCTTGAGGGACCAGCTTTCAAGTGCCGCTTCGCGTTTCCAGAGTAGCTTCTTGTAACGATGGACGTGTCCGCCATCGACATCGTATTTGGTCGTGTAATCGCCAAGCAGACGCAGATACAGAAAGTCGGATGTGCGTGGCAGGAATTCGAAAGGTGCAAGATTTCGTTCGTTAAGTGGAGTGGTGTCCGCCCAAACCCAGCAAATGCGATGCTTTTCCAAAAGCCGGATGAACTGTGGCCGATGCCAGCCAGCGTGACGAAATTCTATTGCAAAGCGAAAATCCCCTGGCAGTTGGCCGAGGAAATTGCGCAGGGTCAGTTTGCCATCCTTTGGTGCGAAGGAAGGCGGTAGCTGGATGAGGATGACGCCGAGTTTTGCTTCAAGCGGTTCGATGGCGCGGAGAAACGAATTTAGCTCGTTGGCACAATCGTGCAGACGGAAAGTATGCGTGATCTGACGGGGAAGTTTGCATGTGAAACGAAAGTCAGCCGGGGTCATTTGGATCCAACGCCGAACGCTCTTTTCCGGCGGCACAGCATGAAACGTTGAGTCCACTTCAACCGCAGCGAAATAGCTGGCATAAAATTCCAACCAGTGGGTCTCCGGCAGATCCGACGGATAGAAAACGCCACGCCAGTCTTCAAAGCTCCACGCGCACGAGCCGATGCGTACCTTCTGCTGATCGGTCAGATTCAAAACGAGATTGCAACGTTAGCCAGCCTTGCGTCCTTGGAAAAGGGTTCACTTCTCGAAATGTGGTGAATATTCCAGAGCATGCTGCCAGCCGCCGAAACTTGACTGGGCGCGTAAGTCAACTACCCTGCCACACCCATGCAATTCGCTATTCGCGCTCTTCTGGTTTTCGTGCTTGCCGCATTTCTTTTGCCTCAGCCCGGCAAGGCCTCTGTCGTGTTTAAGCCGGGAAAAAAACCGCAGTACGTCGGCCCGGGTGGCGAAGAAGAAATGAACGGCGACGCGGCGGAGCTATTCCAAGTGGGCCAGACAGCCGAAAAAGAAGGCGACTACAAGCGCGCAATCAGAGCATATAAAAGTCTCGTCAAACGCCATCCCAGAGACAAGACGGCCGGAGAGGCGCTTTATCGTGCTGCTCGCTTGCAGGAACAACAGCATCTCTATTTCCCAGCTGCAGATTCGTTTGGGCAGTTGGTCGAGAAATATCCTAGCAGCCCGCATTTCGAAGAAGCAATCGAGGCGCAATTTCGCATCGGCGAAATTTATCTTAATGGGAAGAAGCTAAGGTTGATGGGTGTTCCTATAGCGTCGGCGTTGGACCGCGCGGTGACTGTTTTCGCCAATGTCGTTCGGACCGCGCCCTACGGAAAATATACGGCACGGGCGCAGTTTGATATTGGGCTTGCCCGCGAGAAACAGGGAGCGAACGATGCAGCCGTTCAAGCATACCAGGCTGTTGTGGACAAGTTTCCCAACGAGCCCATCGCCGTGGATGCGCAATACCAGATTGGCTATATTTGGTTTACTGCCGCGCAATTAGGCACAAAGGACGCCGCCGCACCAGCGAATGCCAAGACTGCGTTCGAAGATTTCCTCCTCCACTATCCGAAGAGCGAGAAAGCGGCACAGGCGCGCGCTAATCTCGATATTCTCGAGCACAGGCAAACAGCCAACTCATACAAGGTCGCGAAATTTTACGACAAGCAGAAATATTATCGCGCTGCGGTTATCTACTACAACGAAGTGATTCGGCAGCAGCCTGGATCCCAGGAAAGTAACGAAGCGAAGAAACGAATTGATCAACTGCGCGCAAAATTCGGAGATGCTGCGCTTCAGCCGGCGCTTCCGTTAGGTCAGGCCAGCAAGAAAAAGGGTGACATACGCGGAGCGCGAACTGCCGAAAATGGATCTGCGAAACCAGGCCCGCCAAACAACGAGGCGCCGTTGCCCACATCGGAAGGCGATAGTTCGCTTCCGCCACCAGCTTCACTAGCGCCTGACACCACGACTGCACCTGAACCTTTACAGGCACCGCCGGGCACAAACACAAGCTCCGATGCGTCGCCACCTCCGGAGGCATCAGCCGCTCCCGGAGCATCCGCCTCACCGGCGCCTTGAAAGCCTTATTTGCGACCCTGTTCTGCTTCGTGCTGGGTGGTTGCCTTGGCTACCACATTGGTCCTGTAAAGCCATATTATTTGCGCGATGTTCATACCATCGCAGTACCGACGTTTACAAATCGCACCCTTGTCCCTCGGATCGAAGTATTGGTTACTGACACCGTGATCAAGCAGTTACAACAAGATGGAACATTTCGGATTACCAACGGAGACCAAGCGGACGCTACTCTGACGGGCGAAATATACCGCATTACCCGGGCGCCCGCCCGATACCTTAGTCAAAACGTGTTGGCCACGACCGAATTTAGCCTGGGACTGGTGGTAAGGTACTCGCTAACTGGACGGGATGGTAAACAGCTGGT
This sequence comes from Candidatus Udaeobacter sp., assembly GCA_040414975.1. Classification (GTDB taxonomy): domain Bacteria; phylum Verrucomicrobiota; class Verrucomicrobiia; order Chthoniobacterales; family UBA10450; genus Udaeobacter. Next base: position 3,878 of record JBEDUS010000115.1, on the reverse strand, counting down.
GCCGCCGACTGACGCGGTGGGACAAACCAGCTTCTTTGTAAGCAGCGACGTGACTAGTGACGAGCGCCAGGCTTTGCCCCTTGCTACTGAGGACCTCGCCACCCGACTAGTTGCCGACTTAAGCGAGGGGTGGTGATGGTTGATGAAGGGCGAAGAAAAGCTTTGGGCCATCCTCAACGACAAACTCGATACTCTGCGCGCCACCAACCGTTTGCCTCAGGCAATTCGTGTGGCCGAGACGGCCTTGGAAATCGCCAAGCGCGCCTTTCGAGCGACCGATCTTCCGTTGGCGACCAGCTTTGAGAAGTTAGGACAACTTCTCGATCAAAAGGGAGATCGCGCAGCAGCCAAGGGATATTTGCTCAAGGCGCATGCGATTCTGGAAAAGGTAAAGCCGCCAGATCAGCGTGCCATCTACCGTTCTGCAAGGCGGCTTGCATTTCTATGCGATAGTCTCAGCCTGCCTGAAGAGGCCGTGAATTTTTATCAGAAAGCCATAGCTGCGGGGACCGAAGTCGAAGACATTCATTACTCGGACCTCGGCACGATGTTGAACAACGTTGCCTTGATTCTACGTAAGTCCGGACGACAAAAGGCCGCTGAGCCGTGCTACCTGCGCGCATTGCAGATCTACGAGAAACAACTCGGGCCGGACCACGCCGATGTCGCGTCTGTGTTGAATAACCTTGCCGTCTTTTACACCAATGAACGGCGTTTCACCGAGGCAGAGAAAATACATCTTCGTGCGCTGGCCATTCGTGAAAATTTGAACCCACCTCCGCTTCCTGACATCGCACAATCAAAATGCAATCTGGCGGTCGTCTATCATTCGCGCGGCGATTACGCCAAAGCGGCCGAGCTTTATCAGGGTTCTCTCAAGATTTGGGAGCAGGTAAAGGATACACCATTGAAGGATTACGAGATTGTTGTTTCCAATTATGCTGACCTTCTGCGCTCCCTTGGGCAGGTACGCAAAGCGCACCAATTGGAGGTTCGGGCACGGAAGAAACATTTGAGCTAACTTCCAGGTATTGCAGGTTGCCTTCCTTACGTTATCTCCGGTTTGACCTTGCGGCGTGGCTGGCGCGCCCGCATTGTAAGGGCCACTGGTTTTTTGCTCGCGTGGCGGAATTGGCAGACGCGTACGGCTCAGGACCGTATGGGGAAACCCGTGGAGGTTCGAGTCCTCTCGCGAGCAGTGCTTGGCTTTTCCCTACCGACTTATCCAGAGAAGAGAAAAGCATCGGCAAGCCGCCGATTCCGATTGTATTGATAGATTACTTGCGCCCGGCAGCTTTCCTTCGCGCCGCCCAGCGAGCCTTCATCAACTGCGAGAGCCTTCTTCGGCCCGCAGCTGTGAGTCCGCCTTTCTTCGCCGAAGACGCCTTTTTTGTTCCCGCGGACTTTCTTCTGGCTGCCCAGCGGGCCTTCATTAGCTCAGAGAGCCTTCTTCGGCCGGCTGGCGTCAGTGCGCCCTTTTTCTTGGCAGCAGCTGGTTTGGCCCCGCCTTTTAGTCTTGCCCAGCGCGCCCTAGCCGCGGCTGAAAGCTTCGCTCGGGTCGAAGGCGAAAAATAACGCCCTGCCTGTGGGGCAGCTGCGGTCGGTCTGGCGATAGCAGGCGCACCTCGCAGGATTGAGGAAAGACGCCTTTCCAGATTGTCAATTTGTCGGCGTAATGAAACTGCTTCTTCTAACGCTTTAACAGATATATCCATGCCTGTGACATAGCCGGGGTTTGCCGCATTAGCAATCCTTTTTTATAACAAACTTTATGCCTAACATTCGTGATCCCTGGCTTTGACACATTAGTTACAGCCATGTGGTAAACAAGGGGTGAGTTATCGGAAATCATGAGCTAACATTTATTCGATGTTTGAATGACGAAATTCGGTATCGCAACACAGCCTGCACGGGTTCGACAAATGTTTGGCTCCATTGCCAGACGGTACGATTTGGCTAATCACACGCTTAGCTGCGGGATCGACTTCTATTGGCGAAGCTGTGCTGCCAACACGGTTGCCAGTTGGCGGCCAGGCAGAATTCTCGATCTTGCTACTGGCACAGGTGATTTGGCGCTTGCGCTGCAGAAGAAACTCCCGAAGGCGGAGGTCACAGGCGTGGATTTCCTGCCTGAAATGCTGGAGCTGGCTCAGAGGAAAGGCGTGCGCAAAACAATTCTAGCCGATGCCATGAAGCTGCCATTCCCGGATGCCTCGTTTGATTGCGTTACTATTGCCTTCGGCTTGCGTAACATGGAGAATTGGAAAGGCGCGCTTGTTGAGATGTCACGTATCCTTAGGAGAAACGGCCATTTGTTAGTGCTCGAGTTTTCGCTGCCGACAAGATCGGTTGTGCGCACTATCTATCGTTTCTATTTGCACCGCTGCATCCCGTTACTGGGCTCTTTCTTGACCAGAAAGAAAAGCGCATACGACTACCTCGGGGACTCGATCGAAGAATTTCCCAGCGGCCATGCAATGATTGATTTAATCGAGGCCAGCGGCTTTGAATGCGCGACGCTTCAGCCATTGAGTTATGGCGTCGCGACGATTTACACCGCGCAAAGTATCTGACAACGAAAGCTGCCTACTAAGTTAGGGTGTAACGCTGGACGTCGGGCTTGCCGTGGGCGACGGTTGCGCCACAAGAGATGATCTCAAGATATTCAAATCCGAATTGCTAATCACGAATGTGCCTTCCCGTCCGTCCACATGTGCGTATGTTCCGCCATTAGTCGAGGCGCCGATGATTAATTTGTGCAACGCTTTATTGTCGGGGGAAGTTGTGAATGCAACAGTGACCTGCGGCTTTTCCAAACCATCTTGAGGCTTCGTTGCTCCGAGCCAGCGCACAGCATGCAAGTTCGACAATGTGTTGAGCAACGATTGGACATTTGTTCCATTGACCTGGCCAGTACCTTTCAGCCAATGCCATTGGTTATTTTGGCCGCGTTCTAGCGACAGCTCTTTGTCCGTCGTTATGCTCAGACGATGAATCTGGTCAGGTTTAAGCTTGAAGATCGATAACTCCTGCCATTGCAAAGGATCGGTTGAGATCTGGTCCAGCAAACCGCGGCGGACTGCTACGACAAACGGCTCATCTGTAAGTCGCGCGTAAACATTGTCTCCTTCTTCCTTTCCAAAGGTGAGTGTGGCAAACGGCTGCTCACCCGCCTTAGTCTCGGCAGTGTTCTCGGAGGCGAACGAGCTGAACGTTAGCTGCAGACGCGGTTTGTCCAGTCCGTACTTTGGCAGATTTGAAGCGACGTCTTCCACGAACCTGCTCACTCGCTCGTTTTGCACAGCGTCAATTAAGCGGCGGACCGCGCCTGAATCTGCGGGCGCATTGTTTCGGCTGGCAATGGTCCAACTTTCATCTTTGCGCGCGAGAACGGTCTTACCTTTACCTGGAACATCGATCGTGATCCGATCGAGAACGTTTGTGTCGATCCGAACCAGGTGATAGTCCCGCAGGTCGGCTGGTTTGGTGTTTAGGGCCTCTTCAATCTTCCTGGGCAATGTGTAAACGGCCCCGCGCGGAGCAAACCGGACATAAACCTGGTCCTTCTCCTTCTCAGACACACTGCCGATTTGCAGCATTTGCCCTTTGTCCTCCTGGCCAAAGACCTTGATCGAGTCAGCGATCTCAACCTTTTGGTCCTTTTTCCCTTCCTGGCTAAACAACGTAATTGACCCGCGTGGCTCCGCCAGCCCATAAGGTCGCAGATCGCCATGGTCGTCAGCCACAAATTGTTGAATGCGCGCCGTTGTGATTTGCGCAATTAGGTCGCCGACCTTCTCGTCATCCGCCCGCGCGCGAAGCGGTTTGATGATGTCCCAGTGATCCCCTTTCTTCTCCAACTCCATTTCACCAACGGG
>JBEDUS010000114.1:0-6114 GCA_040414975.1 Candidatus Udaeobacter sp. | reverse complement strand
CTGCGTGAGCGGCTTGAAAAACTTGAGCGGCTTGTTACGAAGGCGCCGTTGATCGAGAAAAACAGAGCGAAGCAGGGACCAAAAGATAGCTCGGCCGATAAGCGGTTCCGCGTCTCCGTTGCGGCCGAGGGCATGAGCTCTCTGGGCCAAAGCAGAAGTTCTCGGCGTCCTCGCTCGTTGCGCAAAGAACGGCGGGAAGGCCAAATCATCTTTCTCCTCCTTTTGGTGGCGCTTACCGTCGCAGTCGTCTGGCTAATCAGTAACCTGCATTCTTAAGGGACAATCATGGCCGGGACTCCGGAGCTCGACGTTGCGTACATCGCCCGGCTGGCGCGAATCAATCTGAGCGACGCGGAGGCGAACGCTTTTCAGAAGCAATTGGGCGATGTGTTGAAGTACGTCGAAAAACTTCGCCAGGCGGATGTAAGTCACGTCCAAGCGGCCGCGCACGCACTTCCCATTTTTAATGTTTTCCGGGAGGACGCGCCGCGTGACTGGTTTACTGCGGGACAGGCACTGAGCAATGCGCCTCGAAAGGCGAACGATCTTTTTATTGTTCCTAAAGTAGTGGAATGACGGAGAAAGATCTCGCGGCGCTTAGCATTGCCGATCTGCAATCGTTGTTGCGTCGGAAGGACGTTTCGCCGCGTGAAGTCGTCAACGCTTTGCGAGGGCGAATTGAAGCCGTTGACGGACAAATCGGTGCTTATCTCTCTCTGGACGTGGATGCTGCCGTTAAAGAAGCAGAGAACGCGAATGTCGATCTTCCATTGGGCGGGGTGCCCATTGCAATCAAAGACATCATCAGTGTCATGGGCCAGCCTTGTACTTGTGGGTCAAAGATCCTGCGCGGTTATCGGGCGACCTACGACGCCACAGTCATTCAAAAATTGCGCGCTGCAGGCGCAATTCCGTTTGGCAAAACCAATCTGGACGAGTTTGCCATGGGTTCATCCACCGAAAATTCCGCAGTGAAATTGACGCGTAATCCGTGGGACTTGTCACGTGTGCCGGGCGGCTCGAGCGGCGGTTCGGCGGTAGCAGTCGCTGCCGACGCTGCGTTTGGCGCGTTAGGCAGCGATACTGGCGGCTCAATCCGGCAACCGGCTGCACTTTCGGGCGTCGTTGGCTTCAAACCGACTTATGGCCGCGTCTCGCGATTTGGTCTCGTCGCATTTGCGTCGTCGTTGGATCAAATCGGGCCATTGACTAAAACGGTGCGCGACGCAGCGCTCATCATGAACGCGATCGCGGGTCATGATTCGCGAGACAGCACTGCCCTGAATGAGCCCGTGCCTGATTACACCGAAAGACTTGGAAATGATTTACGCGGAGTCCGGTTGGGCTTGCCAAAGGAGTACATGATCGAAGGAATCGATCCCCAGGTGAGAGCTGCGATTAACGCGGCGGTGAAGCAGATGGATTCGTTAGGCGCAGAGATTGTCGATGTCTCGCTGCCGCATACTGATTACGCGATCGCCGTCTATTACATCGTAGCAACAGCGGAGGCTTCGGCCAACCTCGCCCGCTTCGATGGCGTCCGGTACGGACACCGCGCGGAAAATCCGATGGACATGCTCGATCTTTATGGCCGCACGCGCGAGGAAGGTTTCGGTCCGGAAGTGAAACGGCGCATTATTCTGGGTACATACGTTTTGAGCTCGGGCTATTACGACGCCTATTATTTGCGGGCGCAAAAAGTGCGCGAGTTGATCCGCGAGGATTTCGCCAAGGCCCTTGAGAAAGTCGATGTGTTGATTTCGCCGACATCACCGGTCCCCGCCTTTCAGTTAGGCGAACGCACGGCTGATCCGTTGCAAATGTATCTGGCCGACATCTTCACCATCGCCGCGAACCTGGCTGGAATCTGTGGAATCAGCGTGCCGTGTGGCTTTGCCAACATGAATGAGCGCCGGTTGCCGATCGGCTTGCAGTTGTTAGGCAAACCGCTAGATGAAGCGCGCATCTTGCAAATCGCACATGCCTATGAGCAGAGCACGGACTGGCGCAAGGCGCGTCCGCCGATCGCCGCGACTGCACAGTAGTTGCAGTCGCGAAAGGGAAGAGCAACTGGCATGAAACGCACAAATTGTCGCGACGTGGTTCCCATCAATCGCCGGTCTAATAGCCCGCTTGGAATTCGCGCATTGCTTTGGGCTTTTGTCGTCACGGCGACGGTCTTTTCGGTGCTCCCATTTCTGCGCTACGTACGCGGCCATACGATCTTTGATTATGAACTCTGGTACGCCACCGGCAAACATGTGCTGGCGGGCGATGAAATCTACTTCCTGCGCGCCGGAAAGTACGATTTTATGTATCCGCCGCCCTGCGCGCTTTTTCTGGCGGTGGCAAGCCTGCTCGGCCAGGGCGGATTGATTCTTATCCTGGTCGTGATCAACTCCGCCGCCTGGTTTTACAGTGCGAAACTGAGTGCCATTTTCGCCGCAGGCCACAAAGGGTTAACAAACTTGTGGCTGTATCTCATTCCGAGTCTGCTGGTGATCGTTTATATCTGGTCGAGTTACCACCTAGGTCAGCCACACCTTGTTTTGCTTGCGCTGATGCTTGGCGCTTTTGTTGCGCTGCGCGCGAAACGCGAAGTGGTTGCAGGTGGATTGATTGCAGTTGCCACTGCCATCAAAGCGTTTCCGGTGCTTGCGATCGTTTATCTGGTTTACAGGCGATATTGGAAAGCAGCCGCCAGTCTCATCGCAGCACTTCTGCTCTTGGTTCTGATTTTACCGGCGCCGTTTCGAGGATTTGAACGGGCATGGCGCGACCTGGAAAAGTGGAGCGCCGGAATGTTCAAATATAGCGAGGTTAGTGTGGGCCAGCGCCCGATGCGCAGCTATACGTGGAAAAACCAATCGCTTGTGAGCGTAACCAATCGCTTGCTTCGCCACGTCGATGCCGATGCTGCCTCCGCTCCCCACCAGGCGGTTTACGTAAACTTCACGGACCTTAAGTTTACGATCGTCAACGCGATCATTATCAGCGTCGGATCGGTACTCGGAGCTTTGTTCATCGCGGCCATGCCCCAAGGCGATATGCGAACCGCAGAGAGCGACGCGATTGAGTTCGCTCTTCTCCTGTTGCTGATCCTAATGGTCACACCGCTTTCGTTTGGTTACTTCTATTCCTGGTTGATGCTGCCATTCGCCGTACTAACTCAGCGAATTCTCGCTGGAAAAGGCCAGCGAATTTCGCGGTGGAGCTTGCCAGCGCTGGTGTTACTAGCTCTTGGCATTCCGTTCCCGCGCGGCGCGCAGCTCTACGGGAACACATTTTTCGCCACACTGTTGTTGTTTATCGGACTCTCAATTGAACTTTTGGCTTTCAAACGACAAGCAGCCCGGACGCAAACCGCTGTCGACTTCCATTCGCCACACTAGATACAGGCTGGAGCGATTGCTTTAGTGCCGTCATCGATTTCTTAGATCTTCCGACGAAATGGCCTAACGAATGACGAATAAGTCCGCCGCGTCTCGTTGTCCTCTGCCTCTGACCCTACTATCTTCCTAGCCGTTAATAATCGGATTCTCCCGACAGCAGATTTCGAGTTTGTTGCCATCGAGATCTTCGAAAAAGCAAGCGTAATAGCCACCGCTGTAGCCGGGACAAAGCTGAGGGCCTTCCAAATTTTTGCCGTCGATTTTGCGCACCAGCCGGGCGAGCCGATCAACCTCTGCGCGGCTCTCAGTCCAAAAAGCGATTCGGGTGTCGTTAGGCTGGTGGCGTCGGTTCTGGGTGAAACCGAAGAAGGCTTCCGGTTTATCTCCGCCGGTGGCATAGAAGAGTCCCCACCGTCCACTCGAGCGGTCACAGCTAAACCCAAGCGCAGGCAGTAGCTTGCTGTAAAACTTATGTGCACGCTTCAGATCGGTTACGCGTAAGTCAATGTGATCGAGGTATCGTGTCTTTTTCATTGTTATTGATTTCGATTTCGCTGTTCGCGACGAACGACTAGTTTTAATCCGGACCAGGTTTCATCAATCGCGCACACTTTTACATCGACAAATCCGAGAGGAAGTGCGACAGCCCGGACCACATCTTCCGTCACATCAGTCGGCACGCCGGACGATTTCTTTGGCCAGGAAACCCAAACAGTTCCAGTTTCCGCGATTTTCTCGCGCAGGATAGACAATTTTTTCGCCAATTCGCTTCTCTGGTTAATGAAAACGTGGACAAAACTCGAGTCTCGCTTCACACGGTCAGAAAAAGTTACGCCTTCGGGAATTCTACCGAGCAATCGACGATAGTTTGGCGGCGCGTTGCTTGTGACCACGGTTAGCCCCGGTTTGATTCCTAACTTTCGCGGTAGCGGTGTTCCTGAGTAACCGGCCATGGTTATTGTGTTACCGATTCAGCATGGCTCTGTCGACAACGTCTGTCATTTCGAGCGAAGTCGAGGATTTTCTGATCCTAGTTCAGCCAGGCGGGCATAAGGAGTAAGAGCTCTCGACTTCTCTCGACATGACACAAAGAGCGGCCTTTAACAGAACCAAGGATTTTCTTAGGTTTCGTTCCGCTTAGGGTCAGAAGTGAATCAAAAATAGCCCGCCAGCGGCATGGAAACTAAATATACTGGATTGGTTTCCATATTGTGATACGAGTATGGTTTATGAAACTGGCACCCAAATCGCGGGCGCGAAGAAGGCGCGATCCGAACCGGCAGCGAATCGTCGATGCTGCACGAGTCCACTTTTTCAATCACGGATTCCGCAGCGTGACAATGGACGATCTGGCGGAGGAGTTGGGCGTAAGCAAGAAAACCCTTTACGCTCATTTTCCCGGCAAGTTCGATCTACTCGAGGCCGTACTGGAGGATAAACTGGCAGATGTCGAAGCGACCCTGAAGGGTGTTACGCGCGCGCACCCGCACGATTTCCCAGCGACCTTGCGTGAGTTGTTGGCGGGTACGCACCGCGAATTGGATGAGATTAAGCCGCCGTTCGTACGCGATATGCGCCAGAAAGCGCCGGACGTGTTCAAACTCGTCGAACGCCGTCGGGCGGCGTTAATCCAGCGCTACATCGGCAAATTTTTCGTCGATGGGCAACGGGCGGGAATGGTGCGAAAGGATGTTCCGGCCAAACTGATCATCGAAATCTTGCTGGCGATGGTTCAATCGATCATGAATCCGGCGAAGATGGAGGAGCTTGGGATGATCCCGAAAGAAGGCTTCTCCGGAATTCTAAAGGTCGTTCTCGAGGGCGCGCTGACATCTAAGGGACGGAAAGCGTGAATACGTCATTCGTTAGGGAAGATCGGCAGCTCCGAAATAATCGGGGCTCGCGAGTTCATTTGGAGTTGTTACGCGCAGTGGAAGCTTTGGCGTTGGTTCTGTTGTTTGCAGGTTGCGGCGGTCGTGGCAAGGCGGTTTCGGGAACGATTGAAGTGGACGAAGCACACGTGGGCCCGCGGGCGGGCGGACGCGTAGAGAAAATTTTCCGCTGGGAAGGGGATCATTTGCGCGAAGGAGAACTGATTCTCCAGCTGGATGCTTCAGAACTGCGAGCCCGTCGCGATCTTGCCGTCGCACAAATCGACACTGCAGTCCACGACGCGGACGCACAACGAGCGCAATTGGTTTTCCTGAATGATGAAGCGCGCCGTCAGAAGGATTTACTTACGCGCCGAGTCGTTTCTTCGAGTGACGCGGAGCGAGCTGAGAGCTCCGCTAAAACGCAGGAGAAAAACGTCGCGGCAGCCCAAATGCGTGTCGCTCAGGCACGCGCGCAACTCGCCGACATCGACGCGCAACTGGCGGAAATGCAGGTCGTTGCGCCAGCCGATTCCATTCTCGAGGTGCTCAGTGTAAAAGTGGGCGATGTGCTGCCCGCGAATCGCGAGGCCGCCACGCTGATATTGACCGGACATCTCTGGGTGCGCGTTTTCGTTCCTGAAAACTGGCTTGGCATGATCAAACTCGGCGAGCGCGTTCGCGTACGCGTCGATTCGTTTCCGGGCAAAGATTTCGATGGCGTGGTCGAGCAGATAAATCGTCAAGCAGAGTTTACTCCGCGCAACGTACAAACCGTGGCCGACCGGATCCGACAGGTGTTCGGCGTGAAGATTCGTCTGCCCAGCGACGACGATCGTTTGCGCGCCGGG
>JBEDUS010000113.1:0-16989 GCA_040414975.1 Candidatus Udaeobacter sp. | reverse complement strand
GATCGCATGAAGATGTCGATCTTAGGTGTTGGAACAGCGCTCGCCCTATTGGCAGCGACGGCATTTGGCGCGGAACAGAAGAAGTTCACGTGTCGCCTTACGGGCAAGACGATGGACCAATGCTGTTGTGAGATGAAAAACGGGAAGTTCTACTGCAAGCTCACTAAGAAAACTTACGACAAGTGCTGTTGCGACATGAAGTAAAGCGTTGAGAGGAGTTCGTCGCTGCAAACCGCGCTTCGGCTTGAAGTCATCACCATCGTTTGGATGATAGTCGAAGCCGCGGCGGCGATCGGCGCGGGAGTCGCGGCGCGGAGTTTATTACTGATGGCGTTCGGCATCGACAGTGCGATTGAACTAAGTTCAGCGCTCATCGTCTTTCGTCGTTTACAAATTGAGAAACTCACCCTCAATCTCGAGGACGCCAGCGCGACCGAGCACAAGACCGCCCGGATCGCCGGTTGTCTGCTCTTGCCGCTCACGTTCCAAAGATCGATAGTTATTTCAGCCGTGTCCGCGAGGCGATTGCGTTGGAAATTTCTACGGGTGAACCCTAATCACCGCAATCAATGCTGACCTACGTCGGTCGCCTCACGCCGCCAAGGCAATTTTCGTTCGATTTCCAATTGAAGTGACAAACTCAGGAACGTGCGGATAAGAACGATTATTCCCAGTACAACCACGTTTTGCAGGGTTGGTGCAACAACGACAGTTCGAATGATGTCGCCAGCAATGAGGAACTCGAGGCCGAGCAGGATCGCGCGCCCCACGTCCTGCCGGTAAAGCGAATAATAATTGCCCGTCTGACGTGCGCGGCTAGCTGCCAATCGCGCCGTGGCAACCCGCCACAATGAATACGCCTACGCCATCCACGCTCGTGCCGATGATCTCCATGATGTGCCGAAAATATTCCATGGCAGTCTTCATTGCCGGAAAGCGCGCTGACTTTCAATGCTGTTTGTGAGATGCGCGCGGGCGCGATGGATCGGCTTCTCTGAAAATATCAGTCCGGCTGATGCCAGATGTATCGCCGAAGGCGCGAATTAAGCGACGCTGCCGCATTCATCCCGCCAACGCGTTGAGGAGTCGCCGCGGCGACCGTTCCGCCTTCAGGGCTGCGACCGCGGCCTGTGCAACTGACAATCGGGCCACGTCGGCGAGTCAGGCGCGTTCAGTGGGCTCATCGGCGCGGGGAATGGCGCCGCGGGATCTGGCACGCCGATGCGCTTGTTCACCCAGTGCACCTGATACGCCCATGCAGGAAGCGGTGCAGCCCTGGGCGTGCACGACCAGTTGTTGAAATGAAGATTCACAAGATAGAAGTTCCGTTTCAGCTTCTGGAGCACCTCGACAATCTTCGGATCATCGAAGCCGTGCATCTCCATCGCAATCTGCGGAATCGACGCAAGCAGATCGTCGGGCGCCGCGAGCAGCGAATCCCATTCACCGCCTTCGATGTCCATCTTAATGATCACGCGCCGGCCGGTATCGCCGTTCTTCTTAATCTGGTTCTCCAGTGTATCGAAGAAATGCGAGCCCCTGTAGCCGATCCGATCGCCGACACATTCGTTGTGAAACACGAACGTGCCGCCATGACACGTTGGCCGTGCGGGATCAAAGCAGTCATACTGATACACGGGCACGTGATACCGGCGTGAGACTTCACATCCCCAGTCATCGTTCCTGCCAACGCCGTAAGAGTACGCTGCATCGAGCGGTTCAATCAGATTCTCGCACATCAGGTATCCGCCGTCGTTCGCGCTGCCGAAGCGCTTCAGCGTACAATTCTTCAAGGCAATCGGCTGAAGCTCTGCAAGAATGGCCTCGCGCAGCCTGCGCGCAGCGGCTCGGCGCGCGATATCGCCAATCGCAATGGCGGCGGCCCCTGCAAAGAGAATGATAACAATCGCGACGCGAATCCAAGATCGTTTCACAAAGGAGCCTTGCATAGATTGCGTCCTGTTAATCTCAAACTTTCGGATAGATGTATTGCAAGTACGGTTGTCGATGAGAGCTGATCACGCCACCATGCACAATCGCATTTTCACCGAGTATCCTAGAAACTTTCCGTGAACCGAAAGTCAGTTCTGATTTCAGGAGCGGGTATTGCCGGTCCGACGCTGGCTTATTGGCTCTTGAAGCGCGGATATGAACCGACACTGATCGAGCGCGCGTCACATTTCCGCCAAGGCGGCTACATGATCGATTTCTGGGGCGTTGGGTTTGATGTTGCCGACCGCATGAACCTCATTCCGCGCTTGCGCGATCTCGGTTACATCATCGATCGCGTGAAATTTGTGAATCAAACCGGCCGAACGAGGAGTGCATTCGACGGTGCGATCCTTCGACGCGCCCTCGGCAATCATTTCTTTAGCATTTCGCGGGGTGATCTGGCAAAGAACATCTTTGACACCATAGCAGACAAGATCGACGTCGTTTTCGGAGACAGCATTAACTTCCTTCATGAAGACAATGCTGGCGTCGATGTTCAATTCGAACGTGGCGAGGCCCGGCGATTCGATCTTGTAGCAGCATGCGACGGTCTGCATTCCGCGGTACGGCAAATTGCCTGGGGTCCAGAAAGAGAATTTGAAAGCTATCTCGGTTACTATTGCGCTTCTTTTTTAACGACTAACTACCCGCATCGCGAGGAACGAACATACACAAGTTACGCTGAACCGGGTCGACAAATCAGCCGCTACGCCCTGCGTGGAGACCGCACTGCGTTTCTTTTGATCTTTGCACGCCAGCAACCGCTCGAGCAAGCCCCTGATCAAACATCTGTGAAAACGATGTTGAGAGAGAGATTCCGGGACTATTCGTGGGTTGAAATTGTCGAAATTCTAAGACGGCTTGAAACCTGCGACGATCTCTATTTCGATTCTGTCAGTCAGATTCGTATGCCGGCATGGTCAAAAGGCCGGATCATACTGGTTGGCGATGCTGCGTATTGTCCTTCTCTTTTGTCAGGCGAAGGAGCCGGTTTCGCATTAGCCGGCGCGTATTTGCTTGCCGGAGAATTACAACGTGCAGACGGAGATTACGTAGCGGCCTACCGCGCATACGAGCACCGTTTTCGGGCTTTCATCGACAAGAAGCAGAAATCAGCCGCACAGTTCGCGAACAGCTTCACACCAAAAACTCACGTGGGATTATTCGTCCGCGATCTGGTCTTGCGGTCTGCGGCGTTTTCTCCGGTCAACGACTGGTTAGTCCGCCGCTTCGTGAGCGATCGCTTCGAACTGCCCAACTATCCCGACTGAGAGGCAGGGCCTTCCAGAACGACTGCCGCCATCGCGTGATGCTCGGTGTGACTAAGCGTGACCAGAGCAGCAGTGACTCCGCGTTCTGCCGCGAGTTGTTTAGCCGGCCCTGACAAAACGAGAAATGGTTCGCCACTTGGCTTTTTCTGGATGTCGATGTTGCGCCAACCCATTGCCTTACCGATGCCGGTGCCGAACGCTTTCGAAACAGCCTCTTTTGCCGCGAAACGCGCAGCCAGATGACGCGCCGGAAATTTCATCGACATCGAATACTCAATCTCGCCGTCGGTAAAAACGCGATGAAGAAAACGGTCGCCAAATCGATCGATCGACCGCTGAATGCGTACGCATTCGACAAGATCGACGCCAGTACCGATCACGCTCATTTTAGAGAATTGTAGGGCGTTTCTGTGAAACGCCGGCTCTTGGCGTCTTGCACAGACGCCCTACAAGGATCCACATCCGCAAATTCATCCGGAATATTTTGCCATCGCGGCGAGCATTTCTTTAACGGCAGTATCGAGTCCAATCCAAACTGCGCGCGAGATGATGGAATGACCAATGTTGAGCTCGGTCAAACATGGGATCTGGTTAATAAGCGCGATGTTCTTATAATTGATACCGTGACCGGCATTGACCTGGAGATGCGATTCCGATGCGGCGCGCGCGGCTGCTCGCAATTGTTCCAGCTCTTCCTTTTGGATCTTTTCTGTGAACGCGTTGGCCAGTCTGCCGGTATGCAGCTCAACCATTTCAGCGCCTAATTCTGCTGCAACGTCGACTTGCTCGAGAGTAGGATCGATGAACAAGCTGACCCGAATGCCAGAGGCTTGAAGCCGCTTCACCGTCGGTTCCAATGTCTTGCGATTTGCAATGACATCCAGGCCGCCCTCAGTGGTGATTTCCTCTCGCTTCTCCGGGACGAGGCAGACTTCATCCGGCAGGACGCGCAGCGCAACGTCAACGATCTCCGGTGTATTGCCCATTTCGAGATTCAATTTTGTCAGAATGTTCTCGCGTAGTCGTTCTATGTCGCGGTCCTGGATATGGCGGCGATCGGTGCGCAAATGGGCGACAATCCCCTGCGCGCCGGCGCGTTCGCACATTCGCGCCGCAATAACTACGTCCGGCTCGGCATTCTTCGATTCCGGCATCGTGGCATACCTGGCCTGCCGCAGCGTTGCTACGTGATCGACGTTGACTCCCAGGCGCAAACCGCTCATTTGTCTCGGTAACTTTCGCAAGTTGATCGCGGCAAATAGGACTCAGTCAATCAGCCTGAGCAAGTCCGAAGCGAAACAAAACGCAAAACCGTGGTTGTCATTCTGATCCCGCAATCGCGGGAGAAGAATCTCTGGGCACTTCCGCTGCAGCGCCGAACAAATAACAATCAGAGATGTTTCGCTTCGCTCAACATGACATGAGATTACAATCCGCCGGAGAGTGGCAAGAGCAGTGAGGTCAGCTCAGCTTTAGCGGTCGTTCGGGCTCGGTGTATTAGGCGCTTGATTTGTCGATTGCTGGCCGCCGGTTTCTGTCTTCGCCTTGTTCGGCGCACTCTTGGATTTTCGATGAACTGTTTTCGCGCTTTCTTTCGTCTTTCCGCCTATATCTTCAGCGGTCTCCTTGGTCTTTCTCCCGACAGTCTTGGCGGTTTCTTTCGTTTTTTGACCAACTGTTTTAGCGGCTTCTTTGGTTTTTTCGCCTGCAGTTTCAAGTCCGTTCTTAATCGCCTGCCCTGTTTTTTTCGCTCCCTGCGTTACATCTTGCGCTGCGCCTTCCTGCCCGAATGCGCTGAGGGCCGCTACTGTCACTAAGGTAATAATAAAGATTGTTCGTTTCATCACTCCCTCCCTTTTTTACTTGCAGTCTCTGTACAAAGAAACGGATTAGGCAGTCCCATTGCGTGCACGGCATGCACTGTACCGCGTCGGCAAGACCGTATCATTCCGCCAAGTCTGGCTGCGAGGGCTTGCAACACATGCGCTCATAGAGCGACGCCAGTTTCGACAGGGGGACACCAAACATGTAAAGCATCGCGATCGATCCGTAAGCCAATGTTAGGCGTGTGGGTCCAACGCTTTCATACCGGCGCGGGCTCGCCAGGATTCGTTTATGGCTGTACATGACGCGACCGCGGCGTTGAAGCTGGCGAAAAAACTCCACGTCTTCCATCAGAGGCACTTCTGGAAAGCCGCCAATCTCGAGAAAGGCAGTACGTCGGCAGAATAATCCATGGTCTCCACAACGCATTCGCAGCAGAATCCCGGCATAATGTGCGAAACTGTCGGTGAATCGGTAAATCCAGTCTCGCGGCAGTCGGATTCGAAAAAAACCGCCTGCGACGTTTGGATCGTTTAGGACACGCTCGATCTCATCCAAACAACCCCACGGAACTTCCGCATCAACATGGATGAACCAGAGGATGCCACCGTGTGCTGCATGTGCCCCGGCATTCATTTGTATCGCCCGATTACGCCTGCTTACGACAAGCTGATCACAAAGACCGCGGGCAAGATCAGCAGTGCCATCGTCGCTTCCGCCATCGGCGACAATAATCTCTGCGCCTGCAGCGCGGTCGCGCAAATGCGCAAGACATTGCCGCAGCAGCAACGCCTCATTGAAGACCGGAACAATGATTGAGACCTGCGTTCGAGTGCTTTTCACCAAATCGGCTGCCAGGGATATTAAGCCAAGGAATAAAACGGCTGCGTGATGTCTCTCGCAACAAGTAGAAGCACAAACCTGCTTTGTTATCTAGCTACGGTGCAAGAAACTGGCGAAGCATCCACGCAACTATGATATGACGAAGCAAAAAACGGAGGAATTCATATGTTTTCAAAACTGATTATCGCCGCGGCCATTGCATTATTCTTTACACCGGCGGCAACTATCCTGGCCCAGGAACATCCTGAGCATCCAAAGAAAGGCGCAGACCATCCCAAGCAAGCCGCGGAAAAACAGGTCAGCACAGCTGATATTTCAGCCGGCATCAAGCAAAACATCGACGCGAAAAGCAAAAAGAGCAGCGACAATAAATTTCCCGTCAAATAGAAAGGTCAGGATCTTGCTCTTGACTTGGTAAAAGTGCACGACGACCGGCTGCAGGACCTAGGCGAAGGCAAATACTTCGCTTGTGTCGATATGAACGGGACGGACGGAAAGACTTACGACATCGATTTCTTCCTGACCGGACAGCCGGACAAAATGAAAGTCACAGAAACGTCAGTCCACAAAGTCGACGGCCAACCGCTCTACGACTGGAAAGAAGAGAATGGCAAGTGGCATAAAGTGCCCAAGAGTTGAGAACGGTGCGCCGCTGAATCCGAAGGAAAGGTGGCCATGTCGTCTCTTCCGAAAGAATAACGGCAACATTTCGATGCGATTGTTAATCGTTCCCGTCGCTCTTCTGACAAACGCCCTCACCGTCTCCGCCGCCGATGAGGGCAGCATTATTAAAGGTTCCGATCAATTCGAATTCGTCTATCGAGTCAAGCTGCCGGAGATCAAAGGCAAGGCCCGCGTCTGGATACCGCTGGCCAAGACCGATGCCTTTCAGACCGTGACCGAGGAAGAATTGAACATTCCAATGAAATGGGAAAAGGTCCACGACCGCGATTACGCCAATGATATCGCTGTGATCTATCCGCAGCCTTCCGATAGCAGCAAAACCGTCGAGGTCCGATACCGTGTCGTTCGCAAGGAGAAGGCCGCCTATTCCGCAGACAGTTCAGAAGCTGCACGTTATTTGCGCCCGGAAAAGTTGGTGCCCATCAACGAAACTTTTAGGACGCTCGCTCAGAAGGCGGCGGCGGGAAAATCCGACGATCTCGAACGCGCGAAAGCGCTTTATGACCACGTGATCGGCCGAATGCGCTACGATAAATCAGGCGAAGGCTGGGGCCGCGGAGACGCGATGTACGCCTGCGACGCGCGCACCGGCAATTGCACGGATTTCCATGCCTACTTTATTGCGTTGGCACGCAGCATCGGGATCCCTGCGCGCTTCGCGATCGGTGCCACCATTCCTGCAGACAAAAACGAAGGCACCATCGAGGGCTACCATTGCTGGGCGGAAGTTCTGGCAGATGGAAGCTGGGTGCCGGTGGATATTAGCGAGGCGTGGAAAAATCCAAAGCTGGCGGATTATTATTTCGGGCATAATCCGGCCAATCGTTTTGAACTAACGAAGGGCCGCGACCTGATCGTCGATCCCGAGCCGGCAAGCGGTCCGATTAATTTTCTCGCTTACCCACTGCTGGAGATGAACGGCGAAGTAATCAAACCGGAGACTACTTTCGAGTTCCGGCGCATTGGCGCGTAGCGATCGTTCATCTGGACTCGTCGCTACCAAGCTTGTTCAACACTTAATCCAAAGCGCCGGAGCACCAGCGCACTCCAAAACGCAAGCGACACTCGAACACGCGGAGTATGACGTCCACGTTTTGGAGTGCGGCGCTGCTGCGCCGCTTTTCATCGCGTTCGCTCGCGTTGCATTGCCTCGTCAAGTGCGCTGATGATAGACTCCACCAGTAATATTCCGCAGCATGCCAAAAATTCCTTTAATGGATTATGTCGGCAGACCTCTGCTGGCTTGCTTATTTTTTGTGTTGCTGTTGTTGCAATGGCGCTTCCCTCTTCGTCGCCAGCATTTCAAACTGCTGCACCGGCTTGTGCGCAATTTTGTGCTCTCGCTGCCAGGCTTCGCCATCGTACGTCTCGCTATGTTACCGATCCCGATCGCGGTCGCGATGTGGGCACAACAGAAACATATCGGTTTGCTAAACTGGCTTGAGCTCCCGGGATGGGCGGCTGTCATCGCCACATTTTTGCTTATGGATTATGCCTACTGGTGGTGGCATTGGGCCAATCATATGATTCCGCTCCTCTGGCGATTTCACAACGTTCATCACACCGATCTTGACATGGATGTGAGCACCGCGGCGCGATTTCATTTTGGCGAAATGTTTTTTTCCATCGGATTTCTGTCGCTGGCAGTGACGGTCTTTGGCATCGCGCCGATGATGTTCGTGGTGTTCTTCATCGCCCTCGAGGCGGCGACCCTTTTTCATCATTCCAACTGGCGACTGCCAATTCAGGTCGAATGGACTTTGAACGCGATCATGGTCACTCCGCGAATGCATGGGATACATCATTCGATTGTGCAGCGAGAGACCAATTCCAATTGGGGGACGATCTTTTGCTGGTGGGACAAGGTGCATCGCACATTACGCCGTGATGTGCCGCAGGACGCCGTTACCATTGGTGTTGCCGCGTATCGTGAGGAACACGAACTCACACTTGGAAAACTTCTTGCAATGCCATTTCAAGGACAGCGTGAGTGGCGAATGCCAAACGGCGAGGTCCCCGAACGTGTCGTGCAGCCTGCAGATAAGCTCGCTGAATAGGTTCGCCTGATCATTGTAGGGAATGCGCTCCGCTTGCCCGTCCCAAACCCCGGCAGGCGATGCGCCTGCACAACCGTGCGCGAAATAAACATGTGCCGTGAAGTCATTTTGCACGCAGTGCTTTCGGAGTGCGATGCGTCCTCGCATCGCTTTTTTGTTCAATCGGCGAGGTTACCACTAAGATCGACCCCCGAAAAAGCGGCCTTTTCGTATGATTCTATGCGATGCGCATATCGGGAGGTGAATTCGAAAACAGTCTGATCAGCGGCGAAAGCGTGCCGAACCCATGATAGAATTCGGTGTTGGTTACGAGATCACTGCTGACTTTGAGATGAATCGCTTTGCGCAAACGCTTACGGAAAATTCTCGCTCGCTCCGTCGCGCCTGCCCAGAGATCCTTCAAGTAAATGTGGGCAAGCTTTGCAATCTCACGTGCATGCATTGCCACGTGAACGCGGGACCAAAGCGCAAGGAAATTATGATGCGCGAGACCATTGATCGCATCATTGATTGGCTGGCAAAGACCGATATTCCAACTGTCGATCTGACCGGCGGTGCGCCGGAAATGATTCCTGATTTTTGTTATTTCATCGAAAGAGTCAAACAAGTGCGGCCATCTCGGCACGTCATTGATCGCTGTAATCTCACAATTTTGCTCGAGCCTGGCTATGAACCTCTCGGTGAATTTCTCGCCAGGAACAAAGTTGAGATTATTGCATCGATGCCGTGTTACACGCCGGAAAATGTTGATGCGCAACGCGGCGAAGGCGTATTTGAGGGAAGCATCGCTGCGCTGCGACTGCTCAACTCGTTAGGCTATGGAATCAAGCCCGAACTGCCACTGCATCTGGTTTATAATCCTGTCGGCGCGTTCCTGCCCCCGTCACAGGGAGAGCTTGAGCTCGATTACAAGCGCGAACTTAAGAAACATTTCGGAATTGTATTTAACAGTCTCTATGCGCTCGCGAATCTTCCAATCGGCCGCTTTGCGAGCTATCTGCGGCATAACGGGAAACTGGAGGATTACATGCAACTGCTCATTAATGCGTTTAATCCATTAACGATTAGCGGATTGATGTGCCGCAACACAATCAGTGTGGGCTGGCGCGGCGAAGTTTACGATTGCGATTTCAATCAGCAACTCGGAATGCAATGGTTGGGTAGGGACGGACCGCCGAGCCGTCCGGACGGTCCGGGCCGGACTGGCATTGCAGCGCGGCGTCCGTACCATGACAATAGCAAGCCGCTTTTTCTCTGGGATATCGACCCGGGTTCACTTGAAGGTCGTGAGATCATGACCGGTGATCACTGCTTCGGTTGCACTGCGGGTGCTGGTTCAAGTTGCGGCGGCGCAATCAGTTCGCTGTCGTGATAGCGCTTCAGTGGCGCGGGACGAGCACGCGCTTAACGAGTAGGAGACAAGCCACCGTGGGGTTTCGTGACAAGCACGCTGGAGGCATTGCGCAATGGGGCCGTTGGCTTCATCGATTGGTTGGGTCTATTTGACTGGACTCATCTCCAGAGGGGACCTGGTAGCCCGCCAGCCTGTGGTACTACCGTCCTAGTGCGACCACTCCAGCGCACACCGGTCGGGCGTACTGTCGATTTTTGCGACTGATCGTTAAGTACCACTAGCACGTCCTCACCACCTTCACCACGCAGGTGTAACCCTGCACTGCTTTCGCGATTTTTTGAGGATCGCAGGTTTCCGTCGCGCTTGGATTAACCTCGCGCGAACCTGGCTCACTGGGCGACCCCGATCGACCGGCTCCTGTGTTTGGACTCAGAGCCTGAGCTAAAAGAAACGCGGCGGTGACAAATAGGAATCCAATCAGAATGGATGTGGTTTTGATCTTCATACGGATGTTTAGGGTCTAACGAAATAGAGATAAGCCACGGCAGGGTGCCATGGCAAGCACGCCGAACGCATTGCGGTGGGGCCGTTGGCTTCAGCGATGGGTTAGACCTCGTGCTACTCAGTAATGATTCTATCTGCCCACTCGACTAAGGAGACAACGATCTTTGGGTTACCAAACTTTGCGCCGTATTCGGCCAGATCTGCTTCCGTAACTCCGCGAGCCCGAGAACAAGCCCCGCACGCATAGATCGGTATTTTCTTGGCCACGAGCTTGCCAAGAACTTCGGCGAGTGGTGGCCAGCCGACCGGAACCACCGCGTTGGCTACTGATTTCCGCATCAGAGAAACGGCTTCGCCGAGAAGGAAGATCTGCACCTCGTGGCCGGCGTCAGAAAGGGCATCGCCATGTAGGAAAGGAAACGCGGCCTTCGTCGGGTCGTCGGACCCCCATGCACTTTTCATGAGGATTTTCAGCTTTGTTGGGTTGGCTGTTGCGGCTGGGACTGCAGCCGCTGCTGCGAAGAGCGGCAAGGCTGCGAGTTTCCTTAGGAATGATCGGCGTATCATAGGCTTACAGTTATTTGATCTAACGAGAAAGAGATAAGCCACGGCAGGGTGTCGTGGCAATCACGCTGAACTTATTTCGGTGTGGGGCCGTTGGCTTCATCGGATGGTTAGATGTCATAGACTCCGCGCACGGGCCAAAAGCTGCTCCGGCGTCGAACCAAAATTCTCTGCGATGTCCGCAGTGGTGATGCTGTCGTGCAAAGCATCCATGTGCGCGAACACATCGTGATACGTATCGGGAAGCTCTGCGTCCACCCAACTGTCGTCGTGAAAAAAGAAGCCATCAACCGCACGGCAATTCCTGTCGGTGCGACCGGCTGGTGAACTGAGGAACTCCAATAGCGCGATCAACGCAGACTTGATAACGGGGAGATTAAGGGGCCTGTTCTTCAGCTTCGCGTTAAGCGTTTCAACGAGTGGCCGCAGAGCAGGCTCTGCCTCGCGGAACACCTCGGCACGTGGTGGAATCGCGGGTGACATCTAACGAGAATTCGACCCAATCTCTAGACCTTTCAAGAGAAAGACCCAGGTTATGGGCCTAATCCAACCGGTTTTTGGAGAGAAAAACCGAAAAATGCGGAATGTTTGGAAATTCCTTCTAGGGCAACTGCAACCTAATGCGAGCGCAAAATCTGATTGGGATTCAAAGATCACAATGTCGGGCTCATGGCTATTGCGGTAACCGATCAAACAAGCGGCCGCGTCGCAGAGGCAGAAGGCACCAATCGCGCCAAGCCGAACTCCGCGTGGATTAATTGTGCAGCGCGTTCCGCATCTTTTTCATCGATGATCACAGCGATCTTGATTTCGGAGGTGGAAACCAGCTCGATGTTGATGCGGTTTTTCCCGAGGCATTCGAACATTCGCGCCGCGACCCCTGAGTGCGATCGCATTCCGATTCCTACGACGCTCAGCTTAGCCATTCCAGCGGCAGTGTTCAGCCGCTTCGCCCCGATCTGCCCAATCACCGGCATCAGGATTGTACGGGCGTTTTCCAGTTCGTCCTGGTGAATGGTAAACGAGACGTCCGTCGTTCCGCCGATCGAGGCGCTTTGCACAATCATGTCAACGATGATGTGTGCTGCGGCGATATTCGAAAAAATCCGCGCGGTCATTCCCGGCTCGTCACGCACTCCTGCAATACTTAACTTTGCCTGATGCCGGTCCAGACTAATCCCACGGACCAACACGTCTTCCATGCTCGGGGTTTCTTCCCTGGCAACTGTCCCACGTTTTTTGTGGAAGCTCGATCGCACCTCGAATTCGACAGCGAATTTTTTAGCAAACTCCACTGCGCGCGATTGCATCACCTTTGCGCCGCTGCCTGCCATTTCGAGCATCTCGTCGTAGGCGATCTCACCAACTTTCTTCGCGTCGAAGACCACGCGCGGATCGCATGTGAACACACCATCGACATCGGTAAAAATCTGGCAGGCATCGGCGTTCAGCGCGCCTGCCAGCGCAATCGCAGTTAAGTCGGAGCCGCCGCGACCAAGCGTGGTCGTGTCTCCCTCCGCCGTCTGCCCCTGAAAACCAGCCACGATCACGATGTAATCCTCCGACAGCATTTCGTGGATCTGTTTTGGACTGACGTTTGCGATCCGCGCCTTAGTGTGATGGTGGTCGGTCAAGATCCCAGCCTGGGCGCCCGTCAACGAAATAGCTGTTCCACCCAGCGCGTTTACTGCCATGGCAGTCACGGCGGCGGCGGCGTTTTCGCCAGTTGCAAGCAATAGATCGAGCTCGCGTTCTGTCGGGTGCGGGGAGACAGCTTTTGCAAGCTTGATTAACTGATCGGTTACTCCCGCCATCGCCGAAATGACCGCAACAACGCGACAGCCCTTGCGCTGCGTCTCAAGAATTCGGCGGGCCACGTTACAAATCCGCTCCGGCGTCCCGACGGACGTGCCGCCATATTTTTGAACGATCAGGCGCATGGATTGAATAGATTACGGAACAGAAACAAGAAGTTCCAAAACAAACTAAGACTTGGTTTGCGTCGCAATGCTGATGAATGCGCGCAACTACAGCGGATTAAACAAAGCTGTCGCTGCGAAATAGCAGACGCGGATTTGCCTCTCCCTTCCCAAGGGAGACGGTTGGCAGCTTACTTGCCGGCGCTGGAAACCCCCTCACCTCAATCCTCTCCCCTTCAGAAGAAGAGAGGCGGAGGATTTCGCAGTCGCCGGCGGCCACATAAGTACCTAAAATGGCTTACAGCCCAATGACTCGCCGCATACTCTCCACAGTCGCTGCCACCGATTTTAATTCCTTCATCTGTGCAGTGATCACATCGGGATCCTTCAACCCGTGTCCGGTGACCGTGCAAACAATTCGGCTCTCTTCTGGAAGCTTCTGCAATGGATACGCTGCCTCGCTCGAATCGCAGCATTTGAAAAGCCCGGCAATCGCTGCCGCGCTTGCCGGTTCGACAAAAATTCCCTCGTGTCGCGCCAGCCATTCCTGTGCCGCAAGAATTTCCTGGTCGCTCACAACGTCAATCGCGCCGTGGGATTCGATGGTCGCGGCGCGAGCCTGTTTCCAACTTGCCGGATTTCCGATGCGAATCGCCGACGCCGCCGTCTCCGGTTTTTCAATAATGCGATTGTAAAAGATTGGAGCAGCGCCAGCGGCTTGAAACCCAATCATCGACGGCAACTTCGTTGACCGTCCGCTGGTGTGACATTCTCGATAGCCTACCCAGTACGCGGTGATGTTTCCGGCATTGCCGACTGGCAACAGATGAAAGTCGGGCGCGTCTCCCAGGTCATCAACAATTTCAAACGCCGCAGTCTTCTGTCCTGCGATTCGGTCCGGATTGATCGAATTTACCAAGGCAAAATCGCCGCTTTCACCGAGCTTGCGCACCAATCGTAGCGCGTCGTCAAAATTGCCATCGATCGCGACCATTTTTGCACCGTAAGCAAAAGCCTGGAGCAATTTTCCCGTTGCAATTTTTCCTGCAGGCAAAATCACGATGCAGGAAATTCCTGCGCGCGCTGCATAGGCGGCCGCCGACGCCGAAGTGTTTCCGGTAGAAGCACAAATCAGCGCAGTCGAACCTCGTTCGATCGCTTTGGATACAGCTACAGTCATGCCACGGTCCTTGAACGAGCCTGTTGGGTTGACGCCTTCGTTTTTGACGAAAACCGCGTGGCCGACGCGTTTGCTCAATTGTGGACAAAATACCAGCGGCGTCGTCCCCTCGCCCAGCGAAACAATCGGCGTCGATTCAGTAACGGGAAGATATTTCCGGTAACGCTCGATGACGCCCAATTTTGATGTTGTTCTTTCGGTGTGCATTTCTTATTCGAGATAAATCCGGGTAATTGTCGATCTGTAAGTGCCGTGTAAGATCATGCCGTATGCCTGCGCTGAGCAAGGAAGATAAACTGCGACTCTTAACCACGATCCTAGAGAGTCGTCATGCGGATCTTCGTGAACAGAATCTGAATCGTCAGGGCAAAGGGCATTTTCATGTTTCCGGAATGGGCCACGAGGCGCTCGCTGCGGTCTCGATCCAGATGGAACCGGATGATTACATTGTGTCGTACTATCGCGATCGCGGTCTAGTTCTTGGGCGTGGAATGACAACACGACAGCTCGGCCTCGAATATTTTGCAAAGCGCAATACCGGGAGCGGCGGCCGGCAAATGCCGTCGCATTACAGCAATGCGGATTTGCATATCTGGAGCGTGCCGACTCCGACAGGTTCGCAGTTACTCCCGGCGTGCGGCATTGCGTGGGGCATTCAGCTCGACGGCAAGAGAAATCTCGTTGTGACCACGGTCGGCGATGCCGCGACGCGTCAGGGCGATTTTTTTGAAGCAATTTGTTTTGCGAAGGAAAAGAAGCTTCCTGTGCTGTTCCTGGTGGAAGACAACGCCTACGGCATCAGCATGCCGACGCGGAAGAACAATCCGCTAGCACTCAAGGTTCTCGAGCCTGACAACTGGCGCCGCATCGAAGGACAAGACGTACAGCAGGTTTATGACGCCACCGCGGACGCGTTTGAGAAAATTCGCGCGGGACGCGGGCCGTTCTTTTTCTGGATCAGAATGGAACGCCTTTCCAGTCACACCAGCTCGGATGATCAGAAACTTTACCGCAGCGCCGAAGAATTACAGGCATTAGAAAAGTCAGACCCCCTCAAGTGCTGGAAAGATCAAATGATCCGGGAAGGCGTGATCACTGCCGAGGAATTCGTGAAGCGCGATAATGAAGTTAAAGAGCGCATTCGCCGCGAGTACGCCGAGGCCGAGAAAGCCGAGGATCCCTCCCCTAACGAGTTGCTTGCTAATGTTACCAAATCACCTCCAAGAATTAACGAGGAAATCCTCCCACCCGGAAAATATCGCATTGGCGATACAGTGAATAAGACCCTGCGCAAAGGGCTAAAGAAAGATTCGCGACGCGTGATTTTTGGTGAGGACATTGAAGATCCCAAAGGCGGCGTATTTCGCCTCACGCAAAGGCTTTCAACCGAGTTTCCCAAGCAGGTGTTCAATTCGCCTCTTGCTGAATCGACGATTCTCGGCGTGGCCTGCGGTTTGGCGGCGTACGGCAAACGCCCGGTCTTCGAATTGCAATTCATCGATTTCATTTATCCGGGGTTTAACCAGCTCGTCACAAACATTTCTACGTTGCGTTGGCGATCGTTCGGCAATTGGAAATGTCCGGCTGTGATTTATGCGCCCTACGGGGCTTATTTGCCCGGCGGAAGCTTGTGGCACAGCCAGGCCAACGAATCGGCGCTTGCACATTATCCCGGTCTAAACGTCCTGGTCCCAAGCACACCAGCTGATGCCGCGGGGTTGCTCTGGACGGCGATGCACTGCGACGATCCTGTGATCTTTCTTATTCCCAAGCATATGCTCTGGGCTGACCACGAATATGCGGAACCAATCCGCGCGGTTCCGTTGGGTGAAGCAAACAATCTGTGCACCGGATCCGACGTCACGCTGGTTGCCTGGGGTAATACCGTCGAGAAGTCGCTCGAAGCTTTAAACAAAATCGATGATCAAATCAGCGTCGAATTGATTGATCTGCGCTCGATCGTTCCGTGGGACAACGCCGCAATCGAGGAATCGGTACGCAAAACTCGGCGTCTGGTCGTCGTGCAAGAGGACACAGAAAATTGCAGTGTCGGCCAGATGATCATTTCTCATATCGCGAGCATGTCCGAACTTTGGAATGGAATGATTAGCCCGCCGATTTTGGTCAGCAAAGCAAACGTCGTGATCGGATATAACCCGATTTACGAGTATGCTGCGTTGCCGGATGTAGAGCGGATCGTCTCCGCAATTCAGCGCTCCATCTCGACAAAACAGGAACGCGCGGTTGTAGCCGCGGCCGCCGACCGCGGCAGCGTCGCTGTAGCCGGAATCGGTGATTCCGGTCGTGCAGAACCAAGACCAGAAGCAGGGATACCAGAGTCACCGACTCCAGCTACAGCGGAAACGGGCAACCAGCGAATACAAAGCATTACTGTCCCGGTGATGGGCGAAGGCATTCGCAACGCAAAAGTGGTTTCACTTTTGAAAAATCCCGGCGACACCATCTCCCATGACGATGAGCTCTGCGAAGTGGAGACGGACAAAGCGGTCTATCCAATTCAGTCGTCCTTTGCTGGCGTGATGGGTGAATGGAAAACAAAAGTAGGCGATACGGTAGAGATCGGTCAGGAGCTTGGCACGATCATAACGGCCGAGCCATCGTTTGCCGGCCAGTTTCAAGGAACAACTGGCATTTCACCAGGCGCTGTAGAGGCGGCTGTCCCCAGCCGCAAAGAGCCAGAGGTCGCGCCTGAGGATAGGCGCCGCTACAAAATCGAACCTGCGCTATCGCCGACGATCACGCGCAAACTCGTTCACGTGATCCCCGCCAACTTGCA
>JBEDUS010000112.1:0-13092 GCA_040414975.1 Candidatus Udaeobacter sp. | reverse complement strand
GGACAGCGGTCTCAAGCGGCAAACCGTAGAATCGGACGATCCGCCGGTGAATCGGCACATTCTGCCCTGCCACACCGATATAACTACGCCGAATGCGTCCGTCGCGGATTAGCCATCCAGCAACCAATTTGGCGGTGTTACTGGCGATTGCGAAGCAGATGCCTTGCGCAGGTCGAATCATTGCTGTGTTTACACCAACCACCTCGCCCGCAGAATTGACAAGCGGCCCGCCGGAGTTTCCTGGATTCAACGCCGCATCTGTTTGAATAATATTGTCAATCAAACGGCCCGATTGCGCATGCATCGAGCGGCCGAGCGCGCTGATCACGCCCGCGGTAACGCTCGCCTGGAAGCCGAGCGGGTTTCCGATCGCGATCACCAGTTGACCCACGTGCAAGTTCTCTGAGTCGGCTAGGCGCACATGAGCGAGTTGCGGCGCATCGATCCGAATCACTGCGAGATCAGTATCCGGATCGTCGCCCGTCACTTGCGCCGGGCATTCGCGGCCATCCGGCAAATTTACAATAATAGAATTCGCCGCACGAACGACATGACTATTAGTCAGAATGAATCCGTCGGGCGTGATGATGAAACCCGAGCCGTTGCCGGCGAGCTCGCGCGCTCCGCGCTGGAGATTAACGCGTTGTTTGACGTCGATATTCACAACCGCTGGGGCGACACGCGCGACCGCACTTACCACTGAGCGGGAATAGGCATCGAGCAAGGCGGAATCATCTTGGCCGGCTGCGGCTGCGTCGACCTCCTTGCTCCTTGCTGATGAAAGACCGGAGTCCGCCTCGTTTAACAGAAAGTCCGTCGCAAGGGGGTTTTCCTTGGTAAAAGATGCAGTTGTCATGGAGCAAATTTCGGACGGCCAAACCGACAGTCAACTACAGATGATTTTAGCTGATACATATCTTATCGAGCGTTACTCTCTCCTTGCACGTCAGGTGAAATTGTTTTAGACAGGAGCCGTGCAAAAAGTGTCCTCCGCTCCCTCCGTTCTTGATGCGCAGTGTCCTTCCCGGCTCGTGCTGGACCGAATCGCTGACAAATGGACGGCTCTCATTATCCAGATTCTGGCGCGCGGAACGATGCGTTATGCCGCGCTACAGCGCGAGATCGGAGGCATTTCACAAAAAATGCTGACACAAACGTTGCGCAGCCTTGAGCGCGACGGTCTGGTGCAACGCACTGTTCATCCCGTTGTGCCTCCCAAAGTGGAATACTCTCTCACGAGACTGGGCCGAACCTTGATTGAACCATTGCACGCGCTGTGTCGCTGGTCGGAAAAACATCTTGCTGAGCTTCAGGCGAATCGGGCGCGAGCAAAGGCTTTGGGCGCTGTCGCTGGCCGCGTTTGATTAGGGTATCGTTGACGCCGCCAGGGTCGGCGACCCGGGCTACAGCAATTAGCCATCTGATCCATGCATCAAGCGGAAATTATCGTTCTTTTGTTTACGGTAGTCGCGGTCTCGGTCCTGATCGCGCGCAAGATAGCCCTGCCGTACCCAATCGTGCTGGTGCTTGTCGGGTTGGTCTTGAGTTTCGTTCCACACCTGCCCGAGGTGAGACTGGATCCAAACATCGTTTTCTATTTCTTTTTGCCGCCACTGCTTTACCCACCCGCATTGTTCACTTCGTGGCGCGATTTTCGGCGGAATCTGCGGCCAATTGTCACGCTCGCCATCGGCTTAGTCCTTTTCACGATGATCGTCGTCGCTTGGGTTGCGCACGCCATCATTCCGTCTCTGCCATGGGCGGCGGCGTTTGCCTTGGGCGCGATCGTTTCTCCTCCTGATGCGGTCGCGGCCACGAGTGTGATTCGCCGCCTGGCTGTGCCCCATCGGATCGTTAGCATTCTCGAAGGTGAAAGCCTCTTGAATGACGCGACCGCGCTGGTGGCGCTACAATTTGCAGTGGCAGCCGTGGTGACAGGCAAATTCTCACTGGGCCAGGCGTCGTTGCGTTTCGTTTGGGCCGCGGTGGGCGGAATCGGATTTGGCTTGCTCGTCGGCGTGGTAATCCGATGGGCGCATCGACATCTCGACGATCCGCCGGTGCAAATCCTCATTTCGTTGCTCACGCCGTTTCTTGCGTACCTGCTCGCGGAGCGCTTGCACGCTTCTGGCGTCCTGGCCGTGGTGGCCGCCGGAATTTATCTTGGTTGGCACTCCCCCCTAATAGTGACTGCGCGCTATCGTCTGCAGGCGTTCGCCTTTTGGGAGATCGTAGTGTTCCTTCTGAACGGTTTCGTTTTCACCGCCATCGGTTTGCAATTGCCGGGAATCCTGCGATCGCTGGAAGGCAAGTCTCTTCTGTCGCCGATCGAGAACGCGCTTCTCGTGTGCGCTACGGTCGTGCTGGTACGCATCGTGTGGGTTTTTCCGGGGGCGTATCTGCCTTTTCTGCTGAACAAGAAAATGCGCCTGCGCGAGGCTCTTCCAGAATGGCAAAATGTGGCGGTCATGGCCTGGTCGGGAATGCGCGGCGTCGTATCGCTGGCGGCCGCATTCGCGCTTCCCTTCCTCTTGCCAGATGCCACTCCGTTCCCAGGAAGGAATTACATTTTGTTCCTGACCTTCTCTGTGATTTTGGTGACCCTGTTGTTCCAGGGCCTGACGCTACCGATTGTGATCCAAAAACTTTGCATCAAGGCCGATGATTCAACCGATGAAGAGGAGCGCACGGCACGGTTAAAAGCCAACCAGGCGGCAATCGAATTGATCGAGAAGCTTCGCGACAACGGCGATTTTTCAGCCGACACGGTGGATCGTTTGCGCGCTGAGTACGACGAACGCGTGGAGCAATTGGAACGTTGCGCGGAGAACCCCGATGACTGCAGGGGCGAAATCGCTACGCCGCAATATCAGCGTTTGCAACGCGAAGCGCTACGAGTTGAAAGGCGAACTATCATCCGTTTACGAAACGAGCGTGTGATTAACGATGACGCCCTGCGGCGTATTCAGCGCGATCTCGATCTGGCAGAAGCGCGCCTGACAGGAAGCTAAAAGCCTTAAGGGCGAAATTATATCTCAGAACACCAGAATGCAGTCGCAGGCAAACACCACCTAAAAACTAATTCTCTCTCCGAACTAAAAACCGTATCGCGCCGGCCAATCTTTGGCCGGCCCGCCGAGCCGCGCTGCACAGGTCCTTAGTTCTTTCTTAAAGAACCGAGCCAGATGTGATCGTACCTCGTTTGTGAGAGGAAGCTTTTCCATGCGGGTCCATCTGTTGTAATCCGCGGTCGATTGGCTGCCTGGTTTGTCTGGGTCAGCACCCAGGAAACAAAGGATGCAACGCCGCAGCTCAGCGGGGTTCCTTTGCAGGTCATCAAAGAAATAAACGCGAAACTGCCGGGGATGGACGTGGCGTTTCCATCGTGCGACAACCGCGCTTGGGTACGAACGCAAGAGCATCCCTCGGCGAACCAAGTGGCGATTGACTTCGTCGATGTTGGTCGCGTCAAACGGCTCAATTTGGCGGTAGTGCGCCTCCATGGATAAATGCGACCAGACTCGCTCAACCGGATCACGCGCCAGAAAGATCACTTTTAGACTAGAGAAGTGTCTGACGACTTTCCGAATAATTTCATTATTCAGTGTCGAATAGTTTGGCGAAATATCGCCTGAAAGGAGTGACGCCTTGGGTTCAAACAGTCGGCCGTAATTTTCCAGGTCGATAGTCGGTTCAGCGCTGAGGCTCTTCAGCTTTTCCAGAAATCGGAGGTCGCGTTCATCTCTGCAACGCGGATGGGCTGCGCGCTCGACCTTGCCCAGTTGATCAAAGTAATGCAGTTCCTTTACGGGAGGCATCCAGAAATCGGGATGGGAATCTAGTTGCTGATAAAGCCAGGTGCTTCCGGCTTTATGAGCTCCAACACACAAAAAATCCGGGCCTGCATTGCCAGCAGCAGCCCTGTTCTCTTGCTTGCGTCTGTCGCTGGCGCGACCATTGAATGGCCAAGCCCATCTCACTTCTCATTATTTTCTTTTCGGGGTCTAAAAAGCAAGGACGAGCAGAGCACCCGCGATTTTAAAAGAAGCGTAGACTGGTCTCGGTTGGCGTGCGTCAGACCACCCAATCACACCAGAACAGGATGTCGAAGTCGTCCACCAGTTGGATGAAGAAAACGAGTACCGAAAAGCGACCTGCTTGCGCGGGTCCCGGGTCAACTGGAAAATTGCCACCAATGAATTACGCCAGTCATCACCGCATCTTCCTTCTTTCGCCTGCGTACGCCGGCGGTGAACGAGCGCGGATGATCCTGAGCGACCGGGCGGAATTTGAACTCGCGCGAAAATTGCGCTGCAAGCGAGGCGCCCCAGTCGCGGAGGTGTTCAGCTTTCTAAGCGGCCTCTATTTTCGCGGCAAGATCGCCTACGCGACTGCATTTGCGCGGCCTGCGCCCAGAATCCCGGGTGTTTTTGTGATCACGCCCACTCGTGGCCTTGTTGATGCCGGAACGCATATTCGTCTCGATGATCTGCGTGAATTCGCAACGGTCGATATTCACAGCGACGATCTGCGTTATCGAGCGCCGATTGAGCGAGACGCGCGTATTCTGGCAAAAAAATTACCGCCTCGGAGCGAGGTTATTCTTCTCGGTAGTATTGCCACGGGAAAGTACGTGAACGTTCTGGTTGCGACCTTTCGTGATCGGCTCCGATTTCCTGCTGATTTCGTCGGTCGCGGCGACATGAGCCGTGGCGGATTGATGTTACGCTGTGCAGCAGATCGGCAGGAGCTTCCATACATCGCCGTGGCAGGGGCGATTGTTAATGGGAAACGGCCGCCCAAGCTCGCTCCGCGGAGATATCAGGACATGTTGAGCTAGAGCTGACCTGGCGAGGAAATTCACAAGGAGCTACCGCCTGGCGGTCTTGATTCTTTATTTATTTGTTTTGCGTCGCGGGCGGGTGTTGTCGTATCTTAAGTTTGGGGCTGTTTTGGCAGCAAAGTTTCTGAATGATATGGACGTTAGCGGTACAATCGGCGCGATTCTGAGTCAGAAAAGAAAAGACGTTTTTTCCATTAGGTCCGACGCAACGGTTTTTGAAGCGATTGAAATGATGGACCAAAAAAATGTTGGCGCGTTGTTGGTGATAGACGGAGAACGATTGAATGGGATCATTTCCGAGCGCGATTATACCCGCAAAGTTTTTCTTCGTGGCAAACGTTCCCGGGAAACCAAAGTTGCCGAGATCATGTCAACCGATCTCACTGTTACCCATCTCCGTGAACCGGTGGAGAAATGCTTGTGCCTGATGACGGACAAACATATTCGCCACCTGCCAGTGGTCGAAGGTGATCAAGTCGTGGGAGTGATCTCGATCGGGGACCTCGTGAAGCATGTCATTTCGTGCCAGCAGGCCGCGATTGCACACTTGGAAAACTACATCCACGGCGGATTCGCCGCAGGGTAATTGTAGCAGGCATCGCTGATGCCGGGCCGCTATCACCGATTGCGGCTACAACTTCCAGATAGTTCTCCCGCCGACGATTGTTCGCACAGCGCGACCTTTCAGTTTCCAGCCATCGAATGGCGAATTGCGCGAGGCCGATCGAAATTGATCGACTCTAACAGTCCATTCCAAAGCCGGGTCGATTAGCGTCACGTCGGCGCAGACTCCGGGCGATAGCGTGCCGGCATCTAGCTTTAACAATCGCGCTGGCTCGACGGTGTACATCTCGATCAAACGCGCGATGTCGATCCTGGCGTGTTTATGCACGAGCAAATCGATGAAAAGACCGAGTTCGGTTTCCAATCCAACGATACCGAACGGCGCCAGGTCAAACTCGACTTCCTTTTCGAAATCCGCGTGCGGCGCGTGATCGGAGCACAAAATCGACAGGGTCCCATCAGCGATTCCCTCCAGCAATGCATCGACATCCGTTTTCGCACGCAACGGCGGATTCATTTTATGGTTGGTATCGAAATTTTGGATCGCCTCATCGGTTAACGCGATGTGGTGCGGACAAACCTCGCCGCTTATTTTTATGCCGCGTGTCCGCGCTTCCCGAATCAAACGCACACTTCCGGCGGTACTGACGTGCTGACAATGAATGGGATGATCGCAGAGTTCCGCGAGCAAAATGTTGCGCATCACCATGGCTTCTTCGCCTGCAGCGGGCCAGCCGGGTAGCCCCAGCAGCGTGCTCCAATAACCCTCATTCACAACTCCATTGCCGACTAGATTGTAATCCTGACAATGATCGAGCACGGGGACGCCAACCATGCGCGCGTATTCGACCGCGCGCCGCATCACTTCGTGATTTTGAATGCAATGGCCGTCATCCGTTATCGCCACAACGCCTGCCTGTGCAAGTGAGCCGATCGGCGCGAGTTCCTCACCAGCGAGATTCTTTGAAATTGCGCCGGTCGGCAAAACATTCACGCACGCCACTTCCGCTGCACGATTTTTGATCCACGCAATCGTGCTCGGATTGTCCGGAACAGGCGCAGTATTGGGCATGCAAACAATAGTCGTGAACCCGCCAGCCGCTGCCGCGCGTGCGCCTGACTCAATCGTTTCCTTATGACTGAATCCCGGCTCGCGCAGGTGCACGTGCATATCGATCAAGCCAGGCGTGACGATCAACCCTTTCGCGTCAATCTCTTCAATTTCGGATTTCGGATTTGGGATTTCAGATTTGGAGCCGATGATTTTTCCATTCGCGATGTAAAGGTCACCAATTTCATCCCGTTTGTTTACAGGATCGATCACGCGACCCTTGCGGATGATGGTCGCGCTCACGCCGAGATCCCTCCGCAGAGATAGAGAACCGCCATGCGCACAGCGAGGCCGTTGGTGACTTGATCAAGAATCACGCTTTGCAAGCCGTCGGCAACTTCGCTATCGATTTCGACCCCGCGGTTGATCGGGCCGGGATGCATGATCAGACAATCCGGTTTCAGGAATTTGGCGCGTTCCCTGGTGAGACCGAACAAACGGATGTATTCACCAATTCCAGGAAAATATTCTTTGCGCTGTCGTTCGTGCTGAATACGCAAAAGGTTCACCACGTCTGCTCTTGGCAGCACATCCTCGATCTTGTGTGAAACCTCGGCGCCGAGCTTCTCAAATTCGCGCGGAACCAGTGTGCTCGGGCCGACCAGTATGACGTGGGCTCCGAGTTTAAGCAGACCGAAAATATTGGAGCGCGCTACGCGGCTAAACAAAATGTCGCCGATGATCGCGACGCGTAGCCCGGCGATTTGTCCTCGCCTATCACGAATTGTGTAAAGGTCGAGAAGCGCCTGGGTGGGATGTTCGTGCGCGCCGTCGCCCGCGTTGATCACGCTGGACTTAAGCCGATTTGCGAGAAACTGCGGCGCACCGGCGGAGCCATGTCGCAGCACCAGAATGTCAGCGTGTAACGCTTCGAGATTGCGCGCGGTGTCCTTGAGGGTCTCGCCTTTGGTCAGGCTGGAAGTGGGTGCCGAGAGATTGATCACGTCCGCGCTCAATCGAAGGGCAGCCAGCTCAAATGAGGTGCGCGTTCGCGTGCTTGGTTCGACGAAGAAATTCACCAGCGTCTTTCCACGTAGAGCCGGCACCTTCTTAATCTCGCGAGCGCCGACCTGTTTGAATGCGTCGGTGGTTTCGAGAATGAAATCGATTTCGTCAGCCGACAGTTCGCGCAGTCCGAGCAGATCCTTTCGTGTCCAGCGGGCACTCATCAGATAGCGTGCGCGTTCATGAGTTTTCCAAGCGCACCTCGTCAGGGACGCCGTCGGTTTGTTCGAGCCGTACTCGCACCTTTTCGCCGCCGGAAGTTGGCAAATTCTTGCCAACGTAATCGGGGCGAATAGGCAGCTCGCGATGGCCGCGATCAACCAACGCCCCGAGTTGAATCCGCGCGGGCCGACCGAATGAACTAATGGCGTCCATGGCGGCGCGCACAGTTCGTCCAGTGTAAA
The DNA here is from genome assembly GCA_040414975.1 of Candidatus Udaeobacter sp. Taxonomy (GTDB): domain Bacteria; phylum Verrucomicrobiota; class Verrucomicrobiia; order Chthoniobacterales; family UBA10450; genus Udaeobacter. The sequence goes on along the minus strand of JBEDUS010000112.1, from coordinate 5,165 downwards.
GAACGTCATCGACGACTATGATGGTCCGTTCCTCCAGCGGCAGCGGAAGTTTCGATTCGCGCACTATTGGCAGTTCGGCCCGCGTTCCCACGTCATCGCGATGCATCGCTACATCGATAACGCCAGTTTCGACCTTGATCTTCTCGATCTCGTAAATGAAACCGGCTATGCGGTGGGCGATCTCTACTCCACGCGATGGAATTCCCACTAAGACGAGCTGTCTTAGTTGCGGGTTTCGCTCAATGATTTCGTGCGCAATTCGGCGAAGCGCTCGACGAATTGCCTCCGCGTCCATGATCGGGACGGCAACAGATGTCTTTTGTTTTGCTTGTTTCATCGGTTTCCTTGGCGACCTCACAGGATCGCATTAAAGGAACAAAAAAAAATTAGGAGGCGGACTTTTCGGCGCGCGCCTCCTTTCTTCGCCGCTCTCGCCAGTTGGAACGATGTTTCACGATCCAATCCAACAAGGCCTTCTCAAATCCGATATCTCTTCCAGCCTTTTCGCTCTCGATCCATTTATGCTTCAGGATCTCGGCGCGTTCGGCGAGAAACTCCTTGTACAGGACGGAATTCTTAACAAATTGAGATTGATCCTCCTCTGAAGACGGCATCTCAGGATTTTCTTTCATAAAAATTGCGGTGAGTCAACAAAATCGAATCACCGGAATTCGACGTGGCAACCGCACTATTTATTTAACTCCCGGTTCCAATCGCGGTTGCGGACGCCTCACTACGGCAGCGTCTTACGAAGATTTTCGGCAATCCTTTTGAACTCAAGTGCCACGGGCGACGCTTGGTCTTCGCTCACAATCGGGATCCCGCGATCGCCCGATTCGCGCGTCGCGATGTCGATCGGAATTTCGCCAAGCAATGGAACCCGAAGCCGTTTTGCTTCGCGTTCGCCGCCGCCACTGCCAAAAATATGGTAGCGCTTGCCGTCGGACGGAGAGACGAAATAACTCATATTCTCGATCAGCCCAAGCACAGGCACATTCACTTTGTCGAACATGGTAGCGGCTTTGCGAGCGTCGATGAGTGCTACTTCCTGAGGAGTGGTTACAACGATCGCCCCGGATAGTGCGACCGTTTGGACGATGGTAAGCTGAATGTCGCCAGTTCCTGGAGGCAGATCCAGTACCAGATAATCCAATTCGCCCCATTCCACTTGTCGCAAAAACTGCTGGGTATAACGCGTAACCATAGGTCCCCGCAAAATCGCCGGAGAGGTGTCGTCCAGCAGAAATCCCATCGACATCAGTCGCAATCCGTATTGTTCGATTGGGACGATCTTGTTTTCTTCCGTCGCCATTGGCCGTTCGCGTGTGCCGAACATCAATGAAATGCTCGGGCCATAAATGTCGCAATCGCACAAGCCAACGTGCGCCCCGGTTTGCTGCAAACCGACCGCAAGGTTCGCCGCGACCGTCGATTTGCCCACGCCCCCTTTGCCGCTGGCCACTGCAATGACATGCCTTATTCCCCGGATTCGAGTCGCTCCCATCCCCGCGCCGGCGCCTGAGGGCGGCGCGTGAATGTCAATCAGGACCTTTGCGTGTTGAACACCGTGGATGGTTCGCAACGCCTTTTCAGCGTCGTCCTTAATTGTCGCCGGAACATTCGGATCGTTCGTTGCCAGCGCAATCTGTACTTTAACCTCGCCATTTTCGATCTGGACCGATTTCACAAGGCCGAATGAAACAATATCGCGACTGAACCCCGGATATTTCACCGACTTCAAAGCGTTCTTCACCTGTTCCTCGGAAATCGACATGTCAAAAACTTACGCGGCCTGCAACACAACGTAAACCTACACTGCGTTTCATCGCTTCCTAGAAATAGAAGCGCGTCCTATCGGTCTTGATAATCCAATTTGTAGCGAATCTTGTACTCATTTCCGCCGGCGGGGCGAGAAGGTCGCTCGCCGCCTTTGGCTACAAAGTCCGGGCTTTGCCAGTCGGACCAGGCGCGATATTTCGCCCTCATTGGGTTGGCCGGCAGCATGAGCCTGAAAATTCGGTCTGCGTCGCCAGGAAATTTCAACACGAACAGACGTTGCGAAGTTCGGAAATAAAGTTCGACGTACCCGGCGCGCACGCCTGGGTTTTGAGGCGGGTCGGTGTGCCAATAACCTGGCATCGCGTTGCGGTCTGTATCAAGCTCCGGCTGAACGTTCGTAAGATTTTCACGGACTGCCCAGCCGGGGATTTTACCTCAAATTCCAGAAGCGGCGTCGGCCCATTGACGTTCAAAACGTGTGGTTGACCAGCATACCAAATACCGAAACCGGACACCGCGATAATGCCGAGCAATGTACAAACTCCGAACAACCCGACGAGAAGCCAAAGACCTCTAATGCCGCGCCAGTAAAGCGTGAGAAGGATCAAGCCTGGTGCTACGATGCATGTTACTATGAGCGCGATGGCGGCTGCAAAATAACCGGCTCCGCCTTCAAACGCAGAGACGTGAAAGGCGGCTGCGAGTGCCGCACCCAGAGCGAAGCCGAGAAATAGTCCTGCACCGATACCGATAATCCCGGCGAGAATTCCGAAAAAAACTGCGCTGACGGAAAGTTTTCTTGTCCCTGTTTGCAAGAGATTGATCAGGGCGAATTTGCCGGGGCCGGTCTCTGGAGAAGATCGATCCGCTGATGCGTTTTTGCGATCTCCAAGACCAGGCCCGAATAGTTCCACTGGCCAAGGGATTTGTTTGCTGCGACATAAATTGTCCCTTTCGCATTTGGGCCAGAGACAGGAATGGATAGGTTCGCTTCCCCGGAAGCGCCGTTGACGTTCGTGTTTCCAGAGATGAGAAATCCTTCTTTGATTGGCGAGCCAAGAGCCTCGATCGCGGAAGGGTGCGCCGTGGCCCGCGCCAAGGCGTCTTTGTAAACGTCAGTCGATTTCATTGCGCTGAACACGATCAGCGCGACCGAGCCAACAAAAGCGACGAATAGCACGATCGTGCTGAGACACCCTAACGGAACGAACCATTTCCAATTTCGCGTCCATCAGTTGGGACGCGGCGTTAGATGAACGTGCGGCGGAGTTTGTTCCACCGCGTCTTTCTACTTCAGCGGCGAAGCTTCTTGCAACCTCGAACACTTTCGAGAATAGAAACGTCACTACTCGGACTACTTCACGTTTCCGTCGAACGCCGCTCGCGGGCACATGTCCTAACTGGCTCGGTGCTTTAGTGCAGCGCTTAGACGCGGTCTTTTAGCCGGGTGTTGCCAGCCGTACGCGCGCAGTGAACGCAGCAGAAGATTTGTCCATCGGCTTCCACGCCGTGCCCAACGATGCGGCAATTGCAGTGCGGGCAGACCGGCGCCAGCGCGTGGATCGCACATTCGAAGCTGTCGAATGTGTGATGCTTGCCGGCTACGACCACCTCAAACGCCTTGTCATATTCATTTTCGCAAACTTCGCATGTAGCCATACACAATTCTTTCGCGGCTCGGCAGCTTCGCGGCGGTGGCCACTTGTTCCGAGCGAGTAGAGATCACATGGGAAAGTGATACTTTCCCTCGGAGGCGGCTATGGAAATACCGAAGCAACTGATCGAGTGTTTGGATGAAAACAAAGTTTCTTATGAGGTCCTGCATCATCCGGAGGCGGTAACTGCGCAGCGACTAGCGCAGGCCGAGCATGTGAAGGGGCGGCATCATGCCAAGGTAGTCATGGTCAAATCGCGGGACCAACACTTAATGATGGTACTGCCAGCGGACCACCACATTGATCTGGAGAAGGTCCAGAGAGCAGTCGGCAAAGGCGCAACGCTGGATAAGGAAGAGGAATTCAAGTCGCTCTTTCCCGACTGCACTATTGGAGCGATGCCTCCCTTCGGGAATCTCTATGGTCTACCAACGTATGTGGACCAGAGCCTGGCCGAGCAAGACTACATTGTGTTCGAAGCAGGCACTCACACAGACGCGATCAAAATGAGGTATCCCGATTACGAGAGAGTCGTGAAGCCCAAAGTCAAAGACCTCGCGATGAAGCTGCAGCCGATGAAAGGAGCGTAATTTTGCGCGTCTCAGCGCAGCGCGTGGGCAAAGGCCGCATGATGAATGGGCTCACCGGTCTCATTTCGTGCGCCATCTCGTCAATAACCCTGACAGTCTCCGCTGCGGAGAAGGTTTCTCTTATTAATGTCGATGGAGCGATTGGGCCGGCAACCGCGAGTTACATTGCGCGCAGCATTGAGGAAGCTCAGTCGCAGAATGCCCAATGCCTAATCGTCCAACTCAACACGCCTGGCGGTCTGCTCGATTCGACACAAAAGATTGTGCAAAGCTTTCTCGGCTCTTCAGTGCCGGTTGTCGTTTATGTTGCCCCTACCGGCGCGACAGCAACCAGCGCAGGTTGTTTCATCACAATTGCGGCCAGCATTGCAGCGATGGCTCCGGCCACCACAATTGGCGCCGCGCACCCAGTCTCGATAGGCGGTTTCCCCAGTGGTAGCGAGGAAAAGACCGATGAAACGATGAAGCAGAAATTGGAGAATTTTTCGGTCAGCTACATCGAGACAATTGCTAGCAAGCGGCAGCGTAACGTTGAATGGGCCAAGTCGGCGGTAAAAGAAAGTGCATCGATCACCGCTGAGAAAGCGCTTCAACTAAAAGTCATTGATCTGATCGCCTCGGACATCTCCGACCTCCTGCAAAAATTGAATGGCCGGGTGGTCGATGGAAAAACGCTCAAGACCGCAGGGGCTCAGGTTTCGGAGATCAAAATGTCTGCATCCGAACATGTCTTTCAAAAGCTCTGGCGACCAGAAGTAATGTTCGTTCTCATGCTCATCGCGATCTATGGAATCATTGGTGAGCTGACCACGCCCGGTGCGATACTTCCCGGAGTCGTTGGCGCGATCGCGCTAGTTCTCGCGCTCTATCTGGCGGCCGTCTTGCCAGTGAACGTCACGGGCCTCGTCTTGATCGGGCTCGCGTTGATGCTCTTTATTTTTGACGTTTACGCGACGACGCACGGCGTCTTGACCATCGGCGGCGTGGTCGCGTTCCTGATCGGTTCGCTCATGCTTTTCAACCGTGGTGATCCCCTTTTTCGTTTGTCGCTCAATTACATTATTCCGGCGACCTTGGTTACTGCTGCGTTCTTTGTTTTTATTATTGGAAAGGGCCTGCGTGCGCAACGCCTGCCCGTAAA